>JAYSYV010000426.1:0-17503 GCA_043727245.1 Chloroflexota bacterium
GGCAAGTAAACCTGAAGCTGGCTAATCTTCCCTTCCAGCCCGGCAAATCGGTAGAAGTACGCCACTGGCGGATTGATGCCGAACACAGCAACGCCTATACGGAGTGGGTTAAATTGGGCCGTCCCGAAGGGCCGGACGCAGAGCAGTTAGCCCATCTAAAAGCCAGTCAGCAGCTAACTTTGCTGGAAGAACCGCAACAATTAACGCTGGATAAAGCCGGGTCTTTGCAGTTGTCGTTTGATTTACCCATCCACGCTATGTCGCTGATTGAAATAACCGGGACCGCTTCGTCCAATTAAAAGGAAGACTAACTTTGACTCAGTACATGAGCAATGATCCCGCCAACCAGACGCTAACCCTGGGTCTGGTTGGCTGCGGTGGGATGGGTCTGCGCCACCTTTACGGCCTTAAAGCTTTACAGGAAGTGGCCGGGCAACTTCCAGACGGTGGCATCCCGGCCACACTCCGGGCCGTTTGCGACACGAACCAGGAAAACGCCGAATTTATTGCCGAAAACGCCGCCCAAATCCTGGGATTCAAACCGTTCGTTTACGCGAGCCAGGCCGAAATGTTGGCTAAACATCCCGAAATTAGCGAAGTTGATATAACTACCGGCAGCGAATCGCATCACTCGCTGATCATTGAGGCTTTAGAGGCCGGGCGAAACGTGGTAGTCGAGAAGCCGCTGGCCGTGACGGTGCGAGGCTGCAACCTGGCCCTGGAGGCGGCGGCCCAAAGCGGCAAGGTTTTGGCGGTGGCCGAGAACGTCCGGCGCGACCCCCTGAACCGGCTGGTAAAAGCCCTTTTGCAGGACGGCGCTATCGGCCAGCCCTATCTGATTGTCGAGTATATTGCCACGGGTGGCGACTCAATTTTGCTCACTCCCTGGCGGCATAAAAAAGAAACGGGCGGTATCCTGCTGGATGTGGGAGTCCATAGCGCCGACCTGATGAACTATTTCCTGGGCGACATCCGGCGAGTGTCGGGCGTGACCCGGCTTTTAGAGCGGGAACGCTACCCCGCCCGTGACAAAGCGGTGGTCAGCGAAAACTTTTATAAGAAATGGCTGCCCGACCTGCCCAATAAAGTGGAAGCTACCGCCGAAGATTTGCTGGTGGGCCACTTCCAATACGTCAACGGCACGACCGGGCAGTGGACTATTATGCAGGCCGCTCACGGCGATAAACGGACGATGCGCCTGATTTACGGCAGCAAGGGCGTGCTTGAATTACCGCCCGACCGCTCCGGTGGACCGCTGGTACTGCGCCGGGATGACATGGAGCAGCCCGTAACGGGAGAAGCTTTACTGGATTACGCCCCTTCCTACTGCCTGGACCCCCTGACGGTGGCTCTTTTTGGTCAAAAGAAACCGGTCGCCTACAAACTTAGTTTTGAGGAAATTGACCAGAAGCTGGTAGCAATTGAACTGGCCGACTTTTTCCAGGCGGTCGCCGCCGGACAGCTTCCCGAAGTAGGCGGTCTGGAAGGACGCAAGGCGGTGGCCCTGGTCTACAGCTTCTTCGAGTCGAGCCAGCTCAACCGCAGCGTCACCCTGGATGAAATTGAACGGGACCAGGAATCCCCTTTCCAGCAAGAAGTCAACGAAACACTTGGAATAAAATAAGCAATGCGAATAACGAAATTAACCAGCGTTTTACTTGCCACGCCACTCAAACAGCCTATCCGAACCGCCATTCACCGCTTTGACCAGGTTTATCACGTGGTGGTGAAAGTAGAAACCGATAGCGGCCTTTACGGGACCGGCCTACTTTTCGCTCAGAGCGTGGGGCAGGGGCGGCTTTTCCAGGCAGCTTTGACCGCCTTTGAAGACAAGGTAGTCGGGGAAGACCCTTTGATGGTCGAGGCAATCTGGCAGAAACTCTGGAAAGCCATGAACTTTTTGGGAAACAGCGGCGTGGCTATCTTCGCCCAGTCAGCCATAGATACGGCTTTATGGGATATTGTGGGCAAAGCAGCCGGGATGCCCCTGTGCCAATTGCTCGGCCAGAACGTCAGGGCGCTGCCGGTTTACGCCAGCGACGGTTTGTGGTTAAGTTACAGTGTTGAGGAACTGGTGACGGAAGCGCACAGTTTTGTGGAACGCGGTTTCACAGCTATCAAGATTCGGATTGGTTCGGCTCGGCTGGAAGATGATATTAAGCGAGTCCGGGCGGTTCGGGAAGCAGTCGGCCCGGATATTAAACTGATTGCCGATGCCAACCAGGGCTGGGATGCCCTGACCGCTATCAAGTTCGGGCGGGCGGTAGCCGAGACCGATTTATTCTGGCTGGAAGAACCGGTTCCCTATTACGACCTGGCGGCCAGCGCGGCGGTGGCGGCGGCTTTGGATACGGCCCTGGCGACCGGCGAAACCGAATATACTTACCTGGGTTTTGCCAGGCTGGCCCAGGAGAAAGCCGCCGACATCTGGATGCCGGACTTGCAGCGGGTAGGCGGTATTAGCGGCCTTTTAAAAATTACCCGGCTGGCCGAGGTCTATAACCTGCCCGTCACGCCGCATCTCTTTCCCGAAGTTTCCATTCATGTGGCGGTATGCGCCCCGACCTGCAAAATAACCGAGTACGTTAGCTGGTGGGACTGTTTGTTTGAAGAAGAAACCAAACCACGCCTGGTAGATGGCTATCTGTCGCCCGGTACGGCCCCTGGCCTGGGCCTGGAAATAACGGCGCGAACGATTGAAGCTTACCGGGTAAATTAGGAGAAATTATGGCGGAAACAATTGGTTTTATCGGCCTGGGCATCATGGGCAAGCCGATGGTACGCAATCTACTCAAAGCCGGGTATGCCGTGACGGTCTATAACCGGTCGGTTGAAGCTATCAAGGAATTGGCAGCCGAGGGAGCCACCGGGGCCGAAAATCCCCGGCAGGTCGCCGAACAATCCCAGGTTATCATCACTATGCTGCCCGACTCGCCTGATGTGGAGAAGGTTATGACCGGCGAAGATGGGATACTGGAAGGAGTCCAGGCCGGGAGTTTAATCATTGACATGAGTACTATTTCGCCGGTAGTTTCGCGGAAGCTGGCGAAAACCGCCGCCGAACGCGGTATACCCATGCTGGACGCGCCGGTTAGCGGCGGCGATAAAGGGGCTATCGCCGGGACGCTCTCGATTATGGTAGGCGGAGAGCAGGCCGATTTCGAGCGGGCTTTAGAGATTTTCCAGGCAATGGGCAAAACGATTACGCTCTGTGGACCAGGTGGGGCCGGGCAGACGGTAAAAGCCTGCAACCAGGTGGTAGTAGCCCTGACGATTGAAGCGATCTCGGAAGCCCTCGTACTTGGGACCAAAGCCGGGGTAGACCCTGAAATTATCCTGAAAGTGCTGGGCGGCGGTCTGGCTCAGAACCGGGTAATGGAAATGCGCGGTCCTAACATGATTAAGCACATCTTTGAGCCGGGCTTTAAGGTCAAATTACATCACAAAGATTTAGGTATCGTGCTGGATACGGCCCAGGAATACGGCGTTAAGCTGCCCTTTACAACTGAAGTTATTAAGATGTTCAGCACATTGATGGAAAACGGCAAAGGCGAACTTGACCATTCGGCCCTGCTGCAAGTAATTGAAGAATTAGCCGAGTAAATTCTACCCGGCTAATTTTAACCTGAAAGCAGGGAGTCGGCCAGAAAGCGGTCTTGTTTCTGAACACCGGGCGGTACAAAGAAGTAGCCGCCGATGCAAAAGAGATATTCGTCAAGGTCTTACACCCCGGTTCCCTTCTGAGAGAAATCCCGGTTCACCACATAATTCCGCTTGACGAACTCGAATTGCTCCTCAATATGGCGCAAAACCCCTGAAACAAAAAGCCCGCATCCAGCAAACCACTTTTGTCTATACCGTTCATGTACAAAAAGCCCCGGCGCAATATGCGGCGCTTGTCGCTTTCCTCGCCCAGACATCGTTGATATTGCCCTGTTCCAGCATTTCGTTAGCTTGCCGGGCTTCCTGAAAAGATTTTCACTTTTGGGTAAACTATTGCACAAAAAGAACCCCTGTGCTACTATCAGCGGAGTTATTTGCGCCTACGGCATCAATGGGCGGCCAGGAGATAAATATGCGCTACACGCGGGCCGGGCAATTAGTACTTAGCGACTCAATGATGAAGATTTATCAGGACTGCGGCACTCGGTTCTGGTTCAACTATCTGGAAAATCCCGAACCGGAATTACAACCGCGCCTGGCCGCTTTCGAGTTCGGCACGGTCGTACATTCGATGTTTTACGATTTTTTCAAACGGCGCGACCTGGACCTGAAAATGTTCCAATCACCGGCCAATTTCGCGAACGTCTTCCGGGGCCGTTGGTACAATATTGATAGCCCGGCCCGGACCGGCAAGGGCCGCTCCAAAGCTCCTATCCTGTGGCGTTCCCCTGACGAAAAAGAAAAACTCTCGCAACTCGGTTACAAAATCTGCTACGATTTCTACCAGCGCAACATTGAAATGCCCCTTTCCCATCTGCTGGTCGAATCGTACTTTATGGTCAATATCACCAACGAACAAAATGGCCGGGGCTACGCCTTGCAGGGCTATATTGACCGCCTGGAACTCAAGCAAAGCCGCCAACCGGCCAGTTTCCGCGTTCAGGATTTGGGCAAAGCTTTGAAGGAAAGCCGCCCGCTTTTCAAGCAGGGCGAACAGGCCGGTCTGCTGATGGTGATTGACTATAAATCGGGCAACAAAATGGTTCCTCCGGCAGCCCTTCAACTCGATACCCAGTTCAGTTGCTACGACCTGGCGGTGGAATTGCTCTACCCGGCGGCTCCGCGCCAGTTCGCCGTCGAAAATGTGCGAGACGGTTCGCATATACCGACCACGCGAGGCTCCGGCGAACGGCGAGTCTTACGGGAACGAGTTTTCAAAATTGGCCGGTCTATCGAAAAAGAGCAGTTTCCGCTGGCTTCCAACATGTATAAATGCCAGAGCTGTCCTTTTCTGCGACAGTGCCACAGCCTGCAACAGGTGGCGAACATTAAAGGCATTTACCCTGAAGACCTGATGCGGGCCAGTTCGCCGGTGGTGCGCGGTCAGCGCAAAGCGCCCAGCCTGTTCGAGTGGAAAAACGGCGAAATCACCGGCATTACCGACGAACAGCGCCTTTCCCAGGCCGAAAAACTCCGGCACAAGCCGACCCAGATGTCCTTCTTCTTCGGGCAGGAGGAACACGAAGCTCTGGCCGAAGATGCCAGCCACACCGCCCAGGATACTTTCATCGAAACAATTGCCAGTTCCGAAGAATGGCAGGCCGATGGCGAAAGCTCCGCCGCCCTGGAAGAATGGGACCAGGTTCAGGCCTCCTGAATGTAATTAAAACATTTTGGCCCTGCCGGAACTGTTAAATTCGCTCGGCATAATCAAAATAGATAACCTGCTAATTTTAAGAAACTCACCAAACTTAGAATAATTAGTCTAAGAATGAGAAAGGGAATTCTTCACGTAATGTTAGAAATAACGATTGGCGACAAAAAGTTCAAGGCTACTTTAGAAGAAGAAAACGCTCCCCGGACCTGCGCGGCTATTCGCAAAATGCTGCCGTTCAAGAGCAAGCTGATTCAAGCCCGTTGGAGCGGTCAGGCCGCCTGGGTTCCGATGGGCGACTTTGAAGTAGGGGTCGGTTACGAGAACCAGACCAGCCACCCGCTGCCGGGGGAAATCCTGATTTATACCGGCGACCTGAGCGAAACTGAAATCCTGGTTCCTTATGGACGCTGTACTTTCGCGGCGGATATGGGCCAACTGGCCGGGAATCATTTTGCCACTTTACAGGCCAGCCGGGCCGAGTTGAAGGAAATCGGCGAAACCGTTTTGTGGCAGGGCGCTCAAGATATTTTGATTGAGGAAAGTCTTTAGACCGAAAAGTTCGGCAATTTGCACATAAACAAGCCCTTTTAGTTCGGGCATGTTGTGCATAGTAACTTTTTTCGTTCACCCGTATAATTAAGAGTACTCACAAACAGTTTGCTCAGTAAGAAAAGTCAGGTTGAAGCGGTTCCAGAATTTAGCCGGGTTGGGCAGTAAATAAGCCTAAAAGTCTGAGGGTCAGGTTATTGCTTGCCCGTTTTCCGTAGCAAACCTATCGGTTGTCTATCCCATTTTCCGCAGTCTAACGCGTCCGGGGAATTATTTCCGGTAATGAGAAAAGCCTTTTTCTTTAAGGCTGGCTTTTGCTCATTTCAGATGAAAGTTCTTATACGTAATGTCAGTTTATACCAGAGGTGGCCTTGATGTTAGCGACCACTCAGACTCCGGTCATCGGGACATCCGCCGTCCGGCTCACCAATATTACCCGGCGCTTTCCCGGTATTATCGCCAACGACCGGGTTAATTTTGAAGTAAAAGCCGGTGAGATTCATGCCCTGCTTGGCGAAAATGGGGCCGGTAAATCAACCCTGTTGCACATCCTGGCCGGGTTCTACCGGCCCGATGAAGGCGAAATTTTCCTGCGCGATGAAAAAACGGTATTGCGCGGTCCGGCTGATGCCATCAAAAAAGGGGTAGGGGTAGTTTACCAGCACTTCAAGCTGGTCCCCAATCAGACCGTGGCCGAAAACGTGGCCCTGGGTATGCGTCAGCCTCGCTTCTTTTTGAACCTGAAGAAAATCGAACAAGACCTGGACGAACTGGGCCGTAATTACAACCTGGCTGTCCGAGCCGGGGCCAAAGTTGGCTCACTATCGGTCGGAGAGCAGCAGCGGGCCGAAATTTTGCGGGCGCTTTACCTGGGCGCGACCATTTTAGCCCTGGACGAACCGACCGCCAACCTGACCCCAAAAGAAACCGAAGGTCTTTTTACAGCGGTACGCCGCCTGGCAAGCCAGGGCTTTGCTATCATTTTTGTCAGCCACAAATTAGAGGAAGTGGTCAGCCTGGCTTCGCGGGCTACAATTCTGCGGGGCGGCAAGGCTGTAGCGACCCTGGATTTGAAGGCTCAACCCGGCGAGAAAGAGCAAATTGCCCGCCTGATGATTGGCCGGGAAGCCGACACGCAGAGCGAACTGGAACTCGGTATGCTAAAGGTTCTGCCCGAAAGGAAACCGGACGAAATTACAAGCCCGAACCCGACTCGACCCACTTTGCAGGTTCAGGCTATAAATATCAAAGGTGAGATGCTTAATTCCAGCGTCAAAGATGTCTCTTTTGAAGTTCATCCGGGCGAAATGCTTGGCCTGGTCGGTGTGGCCGGAAACGGGCAGCGCGAGTTAGCCGAAGCCCTGGCCGGTTTGCGCCGGGTTGAGTGCGGTTCGGTCCTTTTAAATGGCGCTGATTTGACCAATAAATCAGTCCGCCAGATTCATAAAATGGGCCTGGCTTTCGTCCCGGAAGACCGTTTGGGCGTGGGGAGCGCCGCCGGTCTAAACCTGGAAGATAATTTTCTGCTGCGCGATTACTGGCGTTCCGAATACAGCGCCGGGCCATTCCTGCGCCGCAAACCGGCCCGGCAAGGTCTGGGCGAAGCCATCGGCCAGTATTCGATAGCCGTCGGGGATGTCTATGCCCCGGCCCGCCTGCTTTCCGGCGGCAATCTCCAAAAACTGCTGCTGGCCCGCGAACTGAGAAGCCAGCCAAAACTTCTAATTGTCGCTAACCCGACTCGTGGCCTCGATATTAACGCCTCGGCCTATGTCCACAACAAACTGCGTCAGGTCCGCGACCAGGGCGCGGCGGTTCTGCTGATTCTGGAAGACCTGGACGAAGCCTTTTTGCTGTGCGACCAACTGCTGGTGCTGTACGAAGGGCGTTTGATGGGCAAACTGCGGCCCTCACGCACAGCGGCCAATTTAGAAAATATCAGCCTGTTGATGGCTGGCTCTGGCCTTAGCCCCGCTGAAAACTCCTAGAGGAAAGCAACCTTGAGTCTGAAACAAAGAGTTGTTAAAGAAATAGAAGTTCAAAAATACCTGATAACTTCCCTGCCACCGCGCCGAATTTACCTCTCAACGGCGGTTCTGGCGGTAGTTACGCCGGTTTTATCGGTCGCGGTAGCCCTGCTTATTGCCGCCCTGCTGCTTTTCTCTACCGGTAAAGATGCCCTGTTTATCCTGACTGAAATCTTCCATACCTCTTTTATAGAAAATTTCTCCGAAACGGTGGTCAAGGCCATTCCGCTCAGTCTGGCCGCCCTGGGAGTAGCCCTGGCTTTCCGGGCGCGGCTCTGGAACATCGGGGCCGAGGGCCAATTTTACGGCGGGGTGCTGGTTTCTACCGCCCTGGCTTTGAGTTTTCCAAACTTACCAGCCCCGGTAATTATTCCCATGATGGTGGCCGGTGGGCTGCTCGGTGGGGGTATCTGGGGTTTGCTGCCCGGCCTGTTGCGAGCCTGGCTGGATGTCAACGAAATCATCAGCAGCCTGATGCTCAACTATGTGGCCCTCTTGCTGACCGATTATTTTATTTTCGGCCCCTGGAAAGACCCCAATGGTCGCAATTTCCCGGTTACGGCTTCTTTTTCGGACGCTGCGCGTTTGCCGGTGCTGGTTGATGGCACTCGCATTCACCTGGGGTTGGTCTTTGCGATAGCCGCCGCCGGGGTCGTCTGGATATTGGTCAGCCGGACCAAATGGGGCTTTGAACTGAAAGTAATGGGCGACAACCTCAAGGCGGCTCGTTACGCCGGGATTAATATTACCCGCAATATCGTAATCGCCTTTGTATTGAGCGGGGCGCTGGCCGGGTTGGCCGGTATGAGCGAAGTAACCGGCGTGGCCGGTCGGTTGCAACAAAATCTTTCGCCCGGCTACGGCTATACCGCTATTATCATTGCCTGGCTGGCCCGGCTCAATCCCTGGGCTATTATCCTGGTAGCGATTCTGTTTGGCGGACTGGTTTCCAGCGGCTTTACTATGCAGCGAGTGGGCGTATCTTCCGGGCTTGTAACGCTTTTGCAGGGCATCGTACTCTTTTGCGTCCTGGGCGGCGAAAGTTTGTACCGCCGCCTGGTCTATCAAACGGCCCTGCGCCGCTCGAATCAGAGTCAAGTGAAGGAATAAGCATGGCCGATATTGATTTTATAAAAACCCTGGCAACGGCCCTGGCCGCCGGAACGCCGGTTCTTTATGCCACGCTTGGCGAGATACTGACCGAGCGCAGCGGCGTTTTGAACCTGGGCCTGGAAGGTATGATGCTGGTCGGGGGCATGGCCGGGTTTGCGGCTACGGCGGCGACCGGGAATGTCTTTGTCGGCGTACTGGTATCGCTGGCGGCAGGGGCGGCCCTGGCCCTCATACATGCTTTCTTCACCTGCTCGATTGGGGTCAACCAGGTGGTCAGCGGCCTATCTCTAACCCTGGTCGGCACCGGCATAGCGGCCTATTTTGGTAAACCGCTGGTCGGCCAGGCCGCTAAAGATTCGTTTCAGGCCATCAAAATCCCGGTGCTAAGTGACTTGCCGGTAGTCGGGCCGATTTTATTCAGCCAGAATCTGTTCGTATATTTCAGCTTCTTGCTGGTTCCGGCCCTCTTTTTCTTTATCTACCGCACCAGGGCCGGTCTGAACCTGCGGGCTGTCGGCGAGAGTCCCTCCACCGCCGATGCCCAGGGTATTTCGGTGGTCGGGACGCGCTATCTCTACACTATGGCCGGTGGAGCTTTAGTGGGAATGGGCGGGGCCGCTATCTCGCTGGGTTCAAACCCCAACTGGCAGGATAATATCACCGCCGGGCGAGGTTGGATTGCAGTTGGACTGGTAATTTTTGCCCTCTGGAATCCCTGGCGGGCCTTAATAGGAGCCTATCTATTTGGAGGCATGGAAGCCTTCCAATTCAGCTTGCAGGTGGCCGGTGTGCCTATCAGCAGCTATTTCTTGCGAATGTTGCCTTACCTATTAACCATCGCGGCCCTGATTTTTACTCAATGGCGTTTAAAAGATCGTACCGGGCGAGCGAGCAGCGCGGCTCCCTCCGGCCTGGGATTGTTTTATCTCAGGCGAGAACGAGGTTGACGTATTTTCAGTTTTTAAACTGTCGGGTGGGTTAAAATCCCAATTATCTGAGGAGAGAGAACTAAATGAAGAAATCTAAAACGATAAGCTATACCAGCCTCGTGGCTGGATTGCTTTTGACGTTGAGCATGTTGCTGATGGCTTGCGGTGACTCGACCGCGACTACGGTAACTACCACGACTGCCGCCGCTGCCGCAACCACCGCAGCCGCTGGAACGACCGTCGCAACAACAACTGCCGCCGCCGGAGCCACTACCGCTGCTGCTGGCGCGACAACCGCTGCGACCAGTGGTGAGAAATTCAAGGTGGCTTTTGTCTATGTCGGGCCAGTCGGTGACGGTGGCTGGACCTATGCCCACGAGCAAGCCCGTAAAAAGTTAGTCGCGGCCATACCGAACGTTGAAGCGACCTTTATCGAGAGTGTCGAGGAAACTCCGAACGTGGCCGAAGCGGTAATTACCGAGCTGGCCCAAAAGGGCAACAAGGTGATTTTCACCACCAGCTTTGGCTATATGGACCCGACCATCAACGTAGCCAAGAAATTCCCCAATGTCTACTTTGAACACGCTACCGGATATAAGACTTCCACGAACGTGGCCGTTTATCAGGTCCGGCAGTACCAGCCGCGCTACCTGGCCGGAATCGTGGCCGGTAAAATGACCAAGACCAACATTATCGGTTATGTGGCGGCTTTCCCGATTCCCGAAGTAGTCGGTGGGATTGATGCCTTTACGCTGGGTGTCCGTTCGGTCAACCCGACCGCCAAAGTAAAGGTCGTCTGGACTAATACCTGGTACGATCCGGGCCTGGAAAAGACCGCCGCCCAGAGTTTATTGAATGCCGGGGCTGATATACTGGCCCAACACCAGGATACCCCCTCAACCTTGCAGGCGGCCCAGGAAGTCGGCAAATATGCTTTCGGCAACGACTCTATCATGGAAAGTTACGCGCCTAAAGCCCACCTGGCCTCGCCTTACTGGGACTGGAGTCCCTATTACATCGAGCGCGTCAAGGCGGCTATGGCCGGAACCTGGAAGACCGGCAGCTACTTTGGCGGTTTAAAAGAAGGGGTCGTTGACCTTTCTCCCCTTAATGCCGTCGTGCCAGACGATGTTAAGAAGCTGGTTGACGAAAAGAAAGCGGCCATCAAAGCCGGTACACTTAATGTCTATGCCGGGCCTATCAAAGACCAGTCCGGGGCCGTTAAAGTAGCGGCTGGGGCGACCTTAACCGACGAACAGATTACTTCTATTGACTATTTCATCGAAGGCGTGGACGGCACTATTCCAAAGTAGACCCTTTTAATAATAGCGAGGCAGCATTGCCTCGCTATTATTATTTTATAAAGAGTTTTTAACCAATAAATTTAGGCTACCTGGTGGAACCAGCGCATACTCAGGCCAGCTCCTATCAGCAGTAACACTGTTCCCAGGGCCGTAAACAGGGCCGTTATTTCGGTTTCCTCGGTAATCCAGCTTAGCTGCGAACTGAGGCTGTTGTAAATATCGCGCAATTCTTTGGTTTCCGCTGCATAGAAGTATTCGCCCCCGGTCTGGGTAGCCATATCTTGCAGGGTCTTTTCGTCCAGCCCGGCATCGGCATTGTAGCGCCCGTTCAACATAGGGGCAGCGCTGCGATCACCAATCCCAACCGTAAAGACCTTGATATTCTGGCTTTTAGCTTCGGCGGTGGCCTGGGCCGGAGATAACCCGGCGTTTGATTTACCGTCCGAAAGCAGCACCACTACCGCCGGAACCGGCTTGTTCTGAACTGTGGCCGCCCCTGTGGTTGAGCGCGGCGTGGCACTAACCGGCTGGTCGCTTTGCAGGGCGATTTGCTTGAGGGCCGCTTGAAGTCCCTCGCCAATTGCGGTTCCCCCGCCGTAATTCAAACTCTGGATGGCTCGCGTAACAATTTTACGGTCAAGGGTCAGCGGTGCGTCCACTCTGGCTGCTGTGTTAAAACTTATCAGGCCGACTTTGGCGTTAGACGGTAAAGTGTTTACGAAATCCTGGGCGGCCTGTTTAGCGGCGCTCAGGCGGTTCGGCTTTAAATCGATGGCGGCCATCGAGCCGGAAACGTCCATTACAATAATAATGTTCGATTGGTCTTTGGGTGTGGCGATTACGGCGGTAGGCCGGGCCAAACTTACCAGCAGGACGGTCAGGCTCACCAGGAAAACTAAAGGCGGCAAGTGTTTCTTAAATCCGGGGCGGCGGCTCGCTACCTTACTGAGCAGCGCCATATTGGTAAACCGGAGCGTATAGGTCTGCCGTCTGCGTTGCATCAGGATGTAGGCCAGGACGAATAAAGGAATGAGGCCAAGACTAAACAGCATTAACGGCCATTGAAAGGTCATGATAGTACTCGTTTCATACTTTTCGGATTAGTTATATAAAATAATTTCATTGCTAACACAGTTTTTAACGGACTGGATTAAAACGACGCTGCCGAAGCCGCCGCTTCCGTAGAAATTTAACCAGGCTGGGCAATAGAGGCTCGCCGGTGCTGATGACTAACCGGTCCACTCCGCTCTTTTTAAATTCCTTCTCTAATTTCTCGGCCTGGGCCTGGGCTGCCGCTTTAAAGTTCTCCCGCAGTTTCCGGTCGCCGGTATCTACCACCAGTTGCTGGCCTGTTTCGGGGTCTTCCAGGGTAATTATGCCCATATTCGGCAGTTCGCTCTCGCGAGGGTCTTTCACCTGGACCGCTACCACCTCATGGCGATAGGTAAGCTTGCCTAAACCGGCCTGCCAGGTGTCGTCCGTGATAAAATCCGACACCACCAGGATTAACGACCGCCGGGTAATAACCCTGGAGGCATAGGCCAGGGCCGCCGCAATATCGGTGTTGTGCTGGCCGGTTTGGGTCGAACTTTCGCCGATCTGGCGCAACATCCGCAGCAGATGGACCTGTCCGGTGCTGGGCGGAATGACCTTCAACACTTTATCGGCAAAGAGTAACGCCCCTAGCCGGTTGCCGTCCCGGCTCAAAAGCTGCCCGGCTGCCGCTACAAATTCGAGGGACCGCTCGCGCTTGGAGGCCTGGGAAGTACCCCAATCAATTGAAGCGCTCAAATCCAACAGCAGCCACACTTCTAAAGCCCGTTCGACCTGGGCCTCGCGCATATAGGTGGTGTTGGCCCTGGCGGTGATATTCCAATCAATAAAACGAATATCGTCGCCCGGCTGGTATTCCCGCACTTCGCTCAGTTCCATGCCGCTGCCGGTTAGAATACTGCGTTCATATCCGCCAAAGTGGACCGCCAGGGGCCGCAACATTTTCCAGTTGAGGCGGTGCATAAGCGCCACCAAAGCCCGGTTTTCGTCGGCCTGGGCTGGTGTTTCAGCACTGCCGTTTTTTGCAGTGGAGGCGGGTTTTATTTCTTTGGCCCGGTCTTCACTGGTTTTCTTAGGCCACATGGCGATCACCTAAATCCAGCCGGATAGGTGGGAAGCGTTTCAAGATGTCGGCAATAATTGTTTCGGAAGTAGTTCCGGCGGCCAGACCTTCATAGGTCAACACCAGGCGGTGGCGCAGCACATCATAGGCCACGGCTGTAACATCCTGGGGCAAGGCATAGGACCGTCCGCGCATGTAGGCCAGCGCCCTTGCCCCCAGCACCAGGTTTATCGAAGCGCGGGGACTGCCGCCAAACTGGATTGTTTCGGCGTACTGGGGCAGACCATGTTCCGCCGGAGTGCGGGTGGCGCTTACCAGGCGGGCGGCGTAAGAAACAACCACCGGGTCCACATACACCTGGTCTACCTCCTGCTGCATTTCGCGCAATTTCTCCGGCGTAACAAGGGTTCGCAGTGTGACCGGAGGGCCAATCACGCGCTCGACAACGACCATTTCATCCTCGAAAGAAGGATAATCAACCAGTATTTTGAACATGAAGCGGTCCAATTGGGCTTCCGGCAGCGGATACGTCCCATCTGATTCAATGGGGTTCTGGGTAGCAAGTACCAGGAACGGGTCTGGCACTTTGTAGGTCTGCTTGGCTATCGTAACCTGGCGTTCCTGCATCACTTCCAGCAGAGCCGATTGGACTTTGGCCGGGGCGCGGTTGATTTCGTCAGCCAGCAGCAGGTTGGCGAAGATAGGGCCGAGTTCAGTGTTAAATTCCCCGGTCTTGCCGTTGAAGATACGCGTGCCGGTCAGGTCAGCCGGGACTAAATCGGGCGTGAACTGGACCCTGCCAAAAGTGCCGCCTACCACCGAGGCCAGCGATTTGACCGTCAAAGTCTTTGCCAGGCCGGGAACGCCTTCCAGCAAAACATGCCCCCGCGCCAGCAGCGCCACCAGCACTCGCTCCAGGAGATAATCTTGCCCGGCAATTACTTTCTTTAGTTCAAATAGCAAATGCTCGACTATAGGGTTGCCCGTATATTTCGGGTTGGATTGGTCAAGTCGCTCTGTGCCAGTGGATTTTTGAGGCATTTAATTCCTTCTTCTTGTTACTTGTGCGCCGTAAGCATTATTTTCAGCTTACCGCTATTTACTTACCCTTGAGGTATACGATTTCCGAAAGCTTATGTTGGAAAATGAATTGGAAAATTATTACTCCCGGAAGGCTGGATTTCCTACCTGTTCAAACGGCTCTGGCGGCTAAATAGGCTTTTGCTTCGAGGCTTTAACGAACTTTCCACTATATATAGCTGAAGTCTAGCAGAAGTTACATGGATAATAATACCTCAAACCGGGTTTGTAAATATTAGGTAATTACTAACTAAGTTTGAAGAATGTGTAAATTAACTTCATTAGTCAGTAAAGAGTAGATATACTCCTTGAACTTCACCTAATTGAGAGTAATTGACAATTAGGACAAGAAATGTTAAATTTGTTACAATTCGATATGATAATTGCTATCAATAGAAAGCTCTTGTAGAGCTGGTATTTCTCCGGGCAGGTTAATGTGCTTGTAACAGGTGGCTAAGTTTTCAAAGGTCAGTGAATTGGAAATCTGGACTAAACGAAGGGACACAGTGACATTGAGTAAAAATTCGACTAAATTAAGAACTGGCCTGACCTGGTTGGTAGTAGGTCTGTTGTTTGCGATTGGGCTGGCGGCTTGCGGCGACAGCCCTAATACTGCTCCGACTGCAAGTACTACCGCCACCACAACTGCAACTACTGTCGCCCCGGCTGTAACTGTTGCCTCCACGACCGCCGTTGCGACCACAGCCCCGGCGACCACGATATCAGGCACTACCGCTCCCGCCCCGGCCACTAAAATTAATGTCATGGCAACTACCACCCAACTGGGCGATTTTGCCCGCAGCATTGGCGGCAACCGGGTCCAGGTGACGCAAATCCTGCGCCCCGATGACGACCCGCACGACTACGAGCCGACCGCTAATGACTCTAAAAATGCCGCTGCGGCCCAGGTAATTTTCAAGAACGGGGTTGGTGTGGACGACTGGATGGATAAAATCATCACTAATAGCGGCACTAAAGCTCCGTTGATTGACACTTCCGAAGGTGTTAAATTGCGGGCGGGCGCAGGCGGTGAAGCAAAGCTGGGCGATCCTCATATCTGGCACTCGACCCATAATGCTAAAATTATAGTGGCGACCCTTGCCAGAGGCTTGACCCAGGCTGACCCTGCCGGTAAAGATTACTACCAGGGCCAGCTTACCGCTTACCAGAAACAGCTTGACGACCTCAAAACGCAGATTAACCAGATTTTTGCCCCGGTTCCGGTTGAAAAGCGCAAACTGGTGACAAACCACGATGCTTTTGGTTACTTTACCGATGAATTCCAGATTACGGTGGTGGGCGCGGTAATTCCCAGCTTTAGCGATGCGGCTCAACCGACTCCCCAGGAAATCAACGAGCTTATCAAAAACATCAAGTCTAATAATGTCAAAGTAATTTTCACTGAGACGACGATTAATCCTAAAGTCGCTGAACAGGTGGCCCAGGCTGCCGGAGTGAAAATCTACTCCAATCTCTACGGTGATGCCCTGGGCGCTCCCGGCAGCGATGGCGACACTTATCTCAAGATGGAATTGACCAACGCTAAAAATATGGTGGCCGGTTTTCAGCAGTAAACTAATTTCAGCCTATTAACTCAAAGCGGCACTTGTCTTATATTCGTAAGGCAAGCGCAATCTATTTATTGTAAAATAAAAGCTTGAGGCTTTAACAGGTAAAGTCTGGCCCCTAAGAAATGGTGACACAACAATGAGCGACATTGCCGTACTTACAAATGACGACGACCCGCCTTTACTGAAAATTGAAGGTCTGAGCGTGGCCTATGGCCCGGTGATGGCCTTGCAAAATGTCAGTATGGAACTGCTGAGTAGCAGCCTGGTAGGTATAATTGGTCCGAACGGGGCCGGCAAAAGCAGCCTCTTAAAAGGGGTGCTGGGGATGGTCCCCTTTAGCGGTAAAGTTACTATCGCCGGGCAGGCTCTATCTCAGGCCCGCCAGCGGATTTCTTATGTCCCGCAGCGCAGTGAAGTGCGCTGGGATTTCCCGATAACAGTCGAGGAAGTTGTAATGATGGGCCGCTTCAGGCATATCGGCTGGGTTAAATTTCCCGGCAAGACCGACCGCCAGATTGTGGCCCAAACCCTGGAGCAGGTCGGCATGTACGAATTTCGCCAGCGCCAGATTAGCCAGCTTAGCGGCGGACAGCAGCAGCGCGTTTTTGTGGCCCGCGCCCTGGCCCAGCAAGGCGATATTATGCTCCTGGACGAGCCTTTGAGCGGCGTGGATACCACCAGCCAGGAGGTTATCATGAGCTTACTTGAAAAACTGCGCGACCAGGGCAAATTGATTGTAATGGCAACCCACGACCTCAATACCGCCGCCAGAGTATGTAATTATTTATGCTGTATCAATCACCGGCTGGTCGCGTTTGGCCCACCCCAGCAGGTTTTCAAGCCGGACGTATTAGCCGAAACTTATGGCGGCAGTGTTTTAACGGTCAATACCGGCAACTCGTCCGGGGCGACCCTGATTATCCAGTAAAGGAAACCGAAAAATCAGCCGATGGCAGAGCTACTCAATAACATCTGGAACTGGTTAATCGAGCCGTTCAACTCGCTTTACGCCGGGAGCCTGGTCAGGAATGCCCTCTGGGAATTGCTTATCATCAGTGTCATTGGCGGCGTGGTCGGCACTTACATTGTGCTGCGAGGTCTGGTCTTTATCGTAGATGCCCTGACCCACGCCATTTTCCCCGGCGTGGTGATTGCCTTTCTAATTGGCGTGGATTTCTTCCTGGGCGCTTTTCTTTCGGCCCTGGTCGTGGCCCTGGTGATTGCCCTGGTCGCCCGCAACCGCCAGGTCAGCGAAGATTCGTCTATCGGCGTGATATATACGGGGGCTTTTGCCTTTGGGGTAGTGCTTTTGAGCAGCCAGCGCAGTTATGGCCGCAGCCTGGAAGGCTTTTTATTCGGCGACATCCTGGGAATTACCACCCTCGATTTGTGGGTTACGGGGATTGTGGGCCTGGTCATCCTGGGCCTGATTTTTGCCGCCCGCAAAGAATTACTTTTTAGCTCATTTGATGCGGCTATGGCGCGGGCGGTGGG
>JAYSYV010000427.1:0-5841 GCA_043727245.1 Chloroflexota bacterium
GGTCTGATTGTTGTCATTATTGTGCTGATTGCGTTAGTTTCACTCTTATGGACCCCTCATTCTTATGCTGAACAGGACTTGAACCGAAGCCTCCTGCCACCTTTCTGGATGCCGGGAACTGACCCTGAATACCCGCTCGGTACTGACCTGAACGGGCGAGATTTACTCAGCCGGTTAATGGTCGGCGCACAGGCCAGTCTTTTCGTGGGAATCGCCTCGGTGCTGGTGGGCGGGGTAATCGGCATGGTAATGGGCTTGTTGGCCGGGTTTTTTGGCGGCTGGTGTGAAGCTATAATCATGCGGTTGGTGGATATTCAGTTATCTCTACCGGGTGTCCTGCTGGCGATTGCCGTTTTGGCAGCCATTGGCAAGGGGCTGTTGAATGTAGTGCTGGTGTTGGGTTTCGTAAGTTGGGTCCAGTACGCTCGGATTGTGCGCGGTTCGACCCTGGCCGTAAAATCGCAGGAATATGTGCTGGGAGCCAGGGCGGTCGGGGCCAAAAACAGCCGCCTGATCTTGCGCCATATTTTACCCAACATTTTACCTTCGTTACTCGTTGTCGCCACCATAAACGTGTCATCAAACATTCTATCGGAAGCCGCCTTGAGTTATTTGGGTGTAGGGGTCAATATTTCGACCGTCACCTGGGGTGGCTTGCTCAACGAGGGCAAAACCCTGTTCGATGTGGCATGGTGGAATGCTGTCTGGCCCGGCCTGGCGATATTGATTGTCGTTTTCGGCATAAACTTGCTCGGCGATGGCCTGAGTGAAGGAAAAGCTTAAAAAGAAAGGTTTCACTTTGTTTGCCAGTGGTGGCCGAACTTGACCCTACTTTGCAAGACCCCGAATGGCTGGCCTGCATCCAGGCTGTGGCGGCCCGTTCGGATTATGAATATATCAGCCAGCAGATTTCGGATGATTTGTTGGACCGGTTCGCTTTTGCCGGGAACCCTAAGGACATTATTCGTCAGGTAGAGAAACTTATCGAGGCGGAGGCCAGCCGGGTTGAATTCGGTACACCAAATGGCCTGAATTCAGCCGAGGGTATCCGCCTGCTGGGAGAGCAGGTTTTACCTTACTTTCACCCGTAGGTTGTCAATTTTTTATTGGTTAAGGGTTAACACCTTTTATTTTGGGAGGATTAGAGATGGAAGATAATTTGAATGGGCAGAAACAGGCAGAAGGGAAAAATTCGAGCGAGGAAAATCATTTCCTGGATGCTCGCCGGGGGTTTAACCGGCGCGAGTTTATGCGGTTGAGCGCTCTGGTTGGCACCGGCGTTGTGGGGTCGTTGGCCCTGGCGGCCTGCGGTGACGCGACCGCTACCCCGGCGACCAGTGCTACGACAGCGGCAGCATCCGCCACAACTTCCGCCGCGAGTGCTACAACCGCCTCGAGCGCGACTACAGCGGCAGTGTCGGCCACTACCGCTGCCGCAAGTACCACTACGGTGGCCGCCGGAGCGACTACAGCGGCTACTTCAGCTACTACTGCTGCCGCAGGCAAAGCCCCGACCGGCACGCTGACTATCGCCCAGGGCGTTGATATTGAAAGCCTTGACCCCTATGTAACGACCAGTGGGGCCAGCAAAGGCATTATGTGGACCATCTTCGACCGCCTGGTAATCAAGGATATAAATTTCCAGATTCAGCCGGGGCTGGCAACCAGTTGGAAAACCATTGACCCGACCACATGGGAACTGAAACTGCGCCAGGGCGTGAAATTCCACAATGGTGAGCCTTTCGATGCCAATTCGGTCAAGTTCAGTTTTGCCCGTTTCGTGGACCCGGCCATAAAGAACGGTTACGCCAGCAACTTGAAGCCTGTAACCGGCGTGGAGATTATGGATGATTACACCGTCCACGTCAAAACTTCAGCTCCTTTCGGTGACTTTATCGAAACTCTGTCCGGTTATGTCGAGATGTTGCCGCCTAAAGCGGCGGCCAATACAGCCGAATTCCTCAAGACCTTGCCTGGTACCGGCCCTTACAAGTTTGTCTCCTGGACTGCCAATGACAAATTCGTCATTGAAGCGGCCAGTACGACGCATTGGAGTGGCGAACCGCGTATCAAGCAGGTAATTTTCCGGCCCATCCCGGACGGCACGGCCCGTATCAACGAACTGAAATCGGGTGGGGTGGATCTCATAACCAACGTACCGGCTTTGCAGATCAACTCCATTAAAAACGAGCCTGGCATTACCCTTTCGCGGGCGGTTAACAGTGGCTCTATCGTCTTGATCCCAAGCTTGCTTACAACCGATGTCTTTAAGAAAAAGGAAGTTCGCCAGGCTATGAACTATGCGATTGATAAAGATGCCCTTATCAAAGTGGTTTTGCAGGGAGAAGGAGTAGCCCTGGAAAGCCCCTATGCCAAGAGCATCCCCGGTGGTTACGTCAGCGGCCTGACACCTTACAAGTACGACCCCGAAAAAGCCAAGTCGCTTCTGGCAGCAGCCGGTTATCCAAACGGTTTCAAGTTCAGCTTCAAGGCTCCTAACGGTCGTTATCTCCAGGACAAACAGGTGGCTGAGGCAATCGTAGGCCAACTGGCGAAAGTAGGCATTACGGCTGAACTCGAAACCATTGAGTGGAGTACTTACGTCCAGGGCATCATCGGGCGCAAATATGAACTCTTTTTCCTGTCACAGGGCGGAGCGCCGGTAAGTGTCAATGCCCAGACCAACTGGAGCAGCAAAGTCAAGGGTATCGCCTGGCAGGGTTACACCAACTCCGCGGTAGACGACATAATTGAGAAAGCCGGCCAGACCGTAGACGACAAAGAGCGGGTTGCCCTGTACGAGCAAATGGATAAACTGGTCTGGGAGGAGTGTCCCTGGATTTTCCTTTACAACCAGCAGGATATTTACGCTTCTCAAGCTAAAGTTAAAAACTTTAAGCCAACTTCAGAGGCGATAGTCCGTCTGGATAAAACCGAGGTAGCTTAAATGCGTCAAATGCTCGAAAATTGCCAGGTCATTCCCTGTGAAGGGGCTGACCGGCAAGAAGTAATTCATGACGCGGCGATCCTGCTTAACGACAACAAAATCGAGGCGGTGGGGCAGCGGGAGGAGCTTGCCCCCCTCCGCTCCCAGCTTGAACCTGACCAGATTCGGAACATGGGCGGTCGCTGGGTAATGCCCGGCCTGATGGATATGCACGTCCACCTGGGCCTGGCCTTGCCCGGCAATGGCGCACTCATGGCAAAGGTCGAAGATGATATGGACCTTACGATGCGCGCTTACCGTAACGCCCTGGATTCGCTTGAAGCCGGGGTAACGTACCTCCGGACAGTTGGGGATGCCCGGTTTGTAGACCTGCATATCAAGCAAGCCATCAATAAAGGTATTCTCAAAGGGCCGCGCCTGTTTTGCGCCGGGCATATCGTCATTATCACCGGCGGCCATGGGACAGGCCGGGGCGCACGCGAAGCTGATGGACCCGAAGGTTTCCGGCAGGCTGTTCGCGAACAACTCCGGGCCGGGGCTGATACGATTAAGCTGGCTATCACTGGAGGAATCGCCGGGGAACACGAGGCTATCACCGATTCTCAGGCCACCTACGCCGAGATGGAAGCTGCTGCCCAGGCGGCCCACAGCGCCGGTAAACGCATCACGGCTCACGCGGGCACGGCCCAGGCGATTACCCAGGGTATCCAGGCCGGCTTGGACTGTATCGAACATGGCTACTTTCTGGACGGGTGGACGGTTGAACTGATGGCGAAACGCAACACTTACCTGGTGCCGACCCTCTCGGTCAGCCGCGCCCCGGAGTACATGCGCGAACGAGGCTGCCCCCAGTGGATGATTGACAAAGCGCTCAAAGCGGGCGAAGGTCACATGGAAAGCTACCAGATGGCCCTTTCGGCTGGCCTGCCGATTGCAATGGGGACTGATATGCTGCCTGCCGAAGATTACGATGGTACCCTGGCGGTCTACCGTGAAATGGAATGGATGGTCCAGGGCGGTATGAGCAACTACCGGGCTTTACTTTCGGCGACGGCTAAAGCGGCCGAGCTTTGCCAGGTCCAGGACCAACTCGGCTCGGTCACAGCCGGTAAGCTGGCCGACCTGATAGCCATGCCTGAAAACCCCCTGGTAAGTATGCGGAATTTGCGTAAATTGGACTTTGTAATGAAGGATGGCGAAGTTATCCGTAACTTCAAGTAAAAGGCTGGCACAAACATGGCGAGTCGTTTTGACGTAATAGCAGACGCTTTACTGAATGAATACTGGCGGCTAAATCCGGTCGAGGCTACCAACGCCGGGATTTACAAATATAATCATGCCTTACCGGATTGGAGTGAAGCCGGACAGGCTGCCCGGCAAAGCTGGCGCAACCGCTACCAGCAAATTCTTTCACAACCCGCTATCGCTACAACCGTTTCCGAGGAATTGGACCGCAAGGTTGTCCTGGCCGAACTGGCCTATTTTCAGATTGAAACAGAATGGCAGTGGCTAAGTAAGGCCCCGGCTTTTTATGTCGAAGAAGCCATGAACGGTCTAAATTATTTGTTATCCCGGCCCGACCCGACCCTGGACCAGGCCGAAAAGGACGAGCAACTGTTAAGCCGACTTTCGCAAGTTCCAGATTTACTTTCGCAAGGCCAGGCCAACTTACGCCCGGAACTCGTCCCGCCGGAATTTGTCGAAATCGGCCTGGTTGCTGTGCGTGGAGCCTATAATTTCGTACTGGGTCTGGAACTTCCCGGACTGACCGGGGCGGAAGATTTGCGAAGCAGGGTCTTGTTCGCCCTGCTCAGTTACGAGGAATTCGTCCGCAAGGAACTCAAACCGAGCGGCACTTTCGCGACCGGACCGGAGCTATTCGAGCGGATTTTGCGAGAGCGGCACGGCCTTAACATGACTCCTCAGCAGCTTTATGATCTGGGCGACCAGACTGCCCGCGAACTGCAAGGCCGCCTGGAAAGCCAGGCCCACCAGATTGACCCTTCCCGGACCTGGCAGCAAATTGTGGAAGGCTTGAAAGCCGACCATCCTACCCGCGAAACCCTGTTGCAGGCTTATTGGGATGAAGCGACCAAAGCCAAAGCTTTTGTTGAGCAAAAAGAACTGGTGCGTATTCCAGCCGGTGACGTTTTCGAGGTTCGTTCAACCGCATCATTCCTGCGAGCGACTATGCCATTGGGCCATTTTGAGCAGACACCACCTTTCTCGCCTACCGATAACCTGGGGGTGCTTTACATCACGCCAATTGATTCGACCCTAACCGAGGAGCGGCAGCAAGAACTTCTGGCGGCCCACTGTTACACAGCGGTGCGGGCAATCTGTCTGCACGAAACCTTTCCCGGCCACCATCTGCAACTCTGGCGGGCCAAACTGGAAGGTTCCCCCATCCGCAGGCAGTTCCGCAGCACCCTGTTTGTTGAAGGTTGGGCGCTTTACTGTGAAGAACTGATGGAGGAAGCCGGGTTCTTCGATACTCCCGCCTTGAGCCTGTGGCAACTTAAAAACTCAATGTGGCGGGCTGTTCGAATGATGCTCGATGCGGGATTACATACCGGACAACTGAACCTGGACACAGCTACTCGATTGTTGGTAGAACGGGCAGGTCTGGAACCCAACACCGCCAGAGGCGAAAATTTACGCTATACAACTTCACCTACCCAACCCAGCAGTTACATGTTAGGTCGCAATCGTATAGTGGAGTTACGTAAGCAGTACCAGATCGGCCAGGGTCAGGCGTTTAAGGTGGCTGATTTTCATGACCGCTTGCTGGCCTTTAGCAGTATTTCCCCGGCCTTTATCCCGAATGATTTAAATTTGGCTTGATGTTATGAAGTTTATTGAGTATCTATAATTTTTGGCAGGGTGAACGCAAA
>JAYSYV010000428.1:0-1849 GCA_043727245.1 Chloroflexota bacterium
ATTCAAAGTTGCTATACCAGAACTTTAGCTGATCTTCCCTTTGCTGAATTCAGCTTGGTACTTAAACTGTATACTCGCCGTTTCTGGTGTAATAATGGAGAGTGCCAACGTAAAATCTTTGCCGAGGGATTCCACGACCTGGCAGCCCGAAAAGCTCGTCGAACTTTGCGTCTCAATACCCGGCTCAGTGAATTTGGGTTTGCTCAAGGCGGAGAACCAGGCGCTAGACTAGCAACTAAAGGCGGAATGCCGGTTAGCGGCGATACTCTTCTCCGCCTGGTCCGAAGCATGGCTCCTGGTGAAAGTGAAGTCCCTCAACTTTTGGGTGTCGATGATTTCGCCCTGAAAAAGGGACATAACTATGCCACCATCCTGGTTGATTTAGCTACCCATCAGCCCATTGAATTACTGGAAGACCGTACAGCGGATACCTTCGCGACATGGTTAGAAAACCATCCGGGAGTGGAAATTATTAGTCGTGATCGGGCCAGTGCTTATGCCGAGGCGGGCCACAGGAGCGCCCCGCAAGCTTTACAGATTGCTGATAAATTTCATATTTTGCAGAACTTGACCCAAACTCTTAAGGAGCTTTTTACCCTGCAAAACCACTGGCTAAAATTAGTTGATCCAACCGCACCTTTAAGTGAAGTTTCGACTGCTCCTGAAGTTATTGATGTCCACTCAGAGGCCACTTTTTCTCAAATAGAGCTTCCCTCCCCGGTTCTACTATTAGATGCAACCGGAAAGGAGCAGCCAGATTTATTAACTGAGAATGATCCATCCCCAAAAGGTAAACGCTATAATGCCCACTTTAACAAAGCTGTACAACTTGAGCAAAATCGACGAGTGAGAAGGTTTGAGCGTTATACAAAAGTGATGGAATTACATAAGCAGGGCGAGAGCATGGCCAGAATTAGTTTCAAATTGGGAATTGATCAACGCACCGTGAAGAAATTTGTAGTGGCTGAAGGCTATCCGGAACTCACGCCCCATAAAGCCAGGGGGTTTAGTATACTTAAGCCTTTTGAGAATTACCTGCAGGAAAGCTGGAATAAAGGCCAGAGAACGGTGAAAGTCTTACTAGGTGAGTTGAAAGAACAAGGCTATCGGGGTGGCTCAACGATAGTTTATGGTTTTGTAAGACGAGAATTGAAAAAGTTAGCCGAAAATGAATTACAGGAGAAAATAAGGGGAACCGGGATAAGAAAAGCTGGTAGAGCAAACTTGGAGGAAATAACGCCCCGCAAGGGAGCCTGGCTTTTGATTTGTAAGAGTGAGAAATTAAAAGAGACACAACAGGATGAGCTTAAGAAACTGATCAGTATTCATCCCGAAGTAGCATCAATTTACCAACTGGTGCAAGATTTTCGGGAAATGCTTATGGAACATAAAATAGAAAATTGGGGAAGTTGGTTAGAGCGCGCCAAAGCGACCGGTTTAGCTTCTTTGCAAAGTTTCGTAGGGGGGTTAGAACGTGATGCAGATGCGGTAAAGGCAGCCATCATTTCTGAGATAAGTAATGGGCAAGTCGAGGGCCAGGTGAATCGTTTGAAATTAATAAAGCGACAAATGTTCGGTCGGGCCAGGCTCGACCTGCTGCGGGCACGAGTATTAGCTCGGACTTGAAAGCCTTTTTCAGCTAGCGACAGCGAAAGCGCGGAAGAACCATTTATCTACCGTATTCTACACCTGCTTCAATAAACAATAAATCTACAATCATTTCAATGTCAATATCATCGACTAGGTTTAGTCTCTTTGTTTTTTCTACTTCAAAATTTATTTCTGGAATGGAAATACTTAAGGTCTTTAATATACTTGCATGCATTGAAGTAGGAAAATACGCAGAAAG
>JAYSYV010000429.1:0-1847 GCA_043727245.1 Chloroflexota bacterium
AGAGCCTTATTTTAGCCGGAATGGTACTACCTGTAGTTCTAAATTGACACGCTTTGTCTATAAGTGGTAGTCATTTCGATTACTCCGACAGGCTGCTAGGATGTAGATACCGGTGATCGCTACACCAAAGATGCCTTCCAGGCGGGCAGTAGTATTTAGCTGGGCTGAATTACCCGGCAGCGCGGCGGTAGTCAGCCAGTTTCCAGGCTCTGGAGTAACAGTTGGGGTGGGGGTTGAGGTAGGCTTCAGGCTGGGAGTAGGTGTAGCCTCCTTTCCACCAGGGGTAGTAGTGCCGGACTGATTGTTCCAGCTATAATTAAACATCCAATCAGGAGTAAAAAGACCCTGCTTGAAAATATAGCTGCCCTGAACTAAACCGGAAGTCTTCCAGGCATAAGTGCGAGTGACAGATTGAGCGCTCTTTAGCTGGATTGTTTCAAAAAACTGAGTGACGTAGGCTCCGGAAGCGACCGAAAAGACTTCGGTATCCACGATATACTGCTGGGTGGTGCTATTTGAAGGGGCTTTGAAGCTGGAAAAGAGAGTTATATCCTGGCCCTGTTCGGGTGTACCATTGACCCAGGCCGGTCCAAGGGACAAAGTTTCAGCCTGAACATTCGAGACAGTAATATTGGAGAGAAACGAAAAAATAATAAAGAAAATTGCTGCACTAATAAAAGAGCTATTTCTAGAAATCATGTAATATAAATCCCCGTGCTGTTAAACAAAAAGTGTACAATCTACTGCTAGAACTGTAATTATTTTCAGAGAGGCTGAACCGTTGGCAAAACCAGCACTGATTTTGAGGAATAATTTAATAACAAATTTGTAAGATTAAAGTGTAACAAAGGCAAGAACTATATTAAATTGTTATAACCTTAAGACCCTAAACTGCTAATACCTATAATACCTGAGTTACTATATCAAAATATACATTACAAAACCATTACAGGAATATGCGATCGAGTTATAGATCCGAAAACCTACGACAGAGTATTTTTGTTCTAATTGTGATTCAATTGGTATTGTCAAGTTAAGGAAGCGCCAAAAGGCAAGATGTGCGATAATCCCAAAAATTCTTTCTATTAACTTTCTAACCACGGAGAGCAGTGAAATCACCTGAAAACTAAACCGACCGAACTCATAGTGGCTACTTTGCACGTTCGGACGTGCAAAGTAGCCACTACGGTTCTTCACCATTATTATGAGAGAGTCGCTTGAGACCTGGAATGAAAAGTATCCTCAGATCCCTAAGTTAGCCAATACAGGAGAAATTTCTCATATGCGAAAAGAAGATGAAGAAGAGCCAGTACTACAAATCAAGGAAGCAGTTGCCGCTCGTGAAAAGGAGGATAATTAACTGGTAAAGGTGAATGTAGAGAACAAACTGCTAAAGGTCTGGTAAATAAACTATGAAGATAGAGCCGCCAGTCCGGGGAAATTCAGCCTGGATCTCGCCACCGTGCATTTCCAGGATTTGCCGGGTAATATGCAGCCCCAGACCCATCCCGCCAAGGTACGCTCCTGAATGTGCCTGGTAAAACCGGTCGAAAATATGCGCCTGGTGTTCAGGAGGGACCCCCAAACCCCAATCAGTTACCGCCAGGCGAATTCGTCGTTTTCCGGCATTTGTAGCCTTAAAGTCTTCTTGGGCCGTATAACCAAGCTCTATCTCGATAGGGCCACCCTCAGGGCTATATTTAATAGCGTTATCAAGTAGATTGGTAAGGACCTGCTCCATTCTCAGGGCATCAACCAATCCAATTAGCGGTGAAACACTCTGGTGAATTATCAGGCTGTGTTTATTGGTTGTACTCTGAGCGGTGTCGACTACCGACCGTACAACT
>JAYSYV010000430.1:0-5834 GCA_043727245.1 Chloroflexota bacterium
TGGCTGGCCGAAAAACTTTTGGAGTTATCTCCCCGGCCCGTCCGCATAACGCTGGGTGATACGACCGGCATGGCAAACCCAGTCCTGGTAGACCGAATAGTTGGCGAGTTTCAGCAGCGCTTTCCCGATGTCACACTCTCTTTGCACTTTCATAACACCCGTGGCTCTGGTCTGGCTAACGTCCTGGCTGGACTGCAAAGGAGGGTGACCCACTACGACTCATCGCTGGGTGGCCTGGGTGGTTGCCCTTATGCTCCCGGCGCGACCGGCAATATTACGACTGAAGATATGGTGAATATGCTGCACGACATGGGCATAGACACCGGCATTGACCTTGAAAAACTATTGGGCTGCGCCCGGTTAGCCCAGGATTTTGTCGGTCGCGAATTGCCGAGTCAGGTTCTTAAAGCTGGCCCCCGGACCCGACTGACACCTTTTAGCTAATTCAAATAGAAAGAGAGTCGCCTGCAAAATGCGCGATTTAGCAAATATAGCCCTGGATACAGCCCAACAGAAGGGCGCGAGTTACGCCGATATACGGTTCGTCACCGACCGTGGCCGGAATGTAAGTGTCAAAAACGGTAAAGTCGAAGACCTTTCCGATGGCGAAAGCCAGGGTTTCGGGGTAAGGGTGATTGTCAATGGCGGCTGGGGCTTTAGTAGTAGCAGCGTGGTAACACGGGCCGAAGTGGAACGCGTTACCGCCGAAGCGGTTCAGATTGCCCGCGCTTCGGCCTCGGTCTTTCGCCAACCAGTCCAACTGGGCCAGCCGATTTCAATCCAGGACCGCTACGTGACCCCCGCCGATATTGACGTATTTAGCGTATCGCTGGACGACCAGATTAAGATTTTGTTGGAGGCTGATGCCGAAATGCGCCGGGTTGATGGTATTCGCATCGCTACCGGTGTGATTAGCACCCAGAAGACCAGCAAAATCTTTGCCAGCTCCGAAGGCAGCTACATCGAACAGGAATTGAGTGAGGCCGGAGGCGGTATCGAAGTCATTGCCTTAAACGAAGATGGTGTTCAGAAGCGCAGTTACCCGAACGCCTTTGGCGGCGGCTGGGAAACCGGCGGCTTTGAATACATTACCCGGCTCAACCTGCCCGGCCACGCCCAGCGTATTGCCGAGGAAACCATTCAGCTTTTAGCGGCCCCGATCTGTCCTACTACCACCACAAATTTGATTTTAGGCAGCAGCCAGGTCGCTTTGCAGGTCCACGAAAGCTGCGGCCACCCGGTGGAACTCGACCGGGTAATGGGTATGGAAGCCAGCTTTGCCGGTACCAGCTTTTTAACCACCGAAAAGCAAGGAACTTTCCGCTACGGCTCCGACCTGGTGAATGTCTACGCCGACGCGACCGTACCGCGCGGCCTGGGTACTTTTGGTTACGACGACGAGGGGGTTCCGGCCCAGCGTACCGCGCTCATTCTTAAAGGTATCTTCAAGGACTATATCACCGACCGCGAAACCGCCGCGACCCTGGGCCAGCAGTCCAACGGCACTAGCCGGGCTGATGGCTGGAACCGCATACCCATGATTCGCATGACCAATATTAACCTGGAACCGGGCGATGCCGGGAGCCTCGAAGATATTATCGCCTCGACCGACGATGGTATCTATATGGATACCAACAAAAGTTGGAGCATTGACGATAAACGTCTGAATTTCCAGTTCGGCCTGGAAGCAGCCTGGGAAATTAAGAACGGCAAGCGCGGCCAGATGTACCGCAACCCGGCCTACACCGGCATGACCCCAAGATTCTGGGGCAGTTGTGACGCTATCGGCAGCCGCGACCATTGGACTGTCTGGGGCGTACCAAACTGCGGCAAGGGCGAACCGATGCAGGGTATGCATGTCGGGCATGGCGCGGCCCCGGCCCGCTTTCACAATATTAAGATTTTTGGGGCGTAATCTCAACAGGAAAGTGAAAATAAATGTCGGAAATATTGGGACGCGATAAGGTTATACAGTTTCTAAAGGACGGACTGGGGTTTGCGACTGCCGACCAGACCGAAATAACTTTTATGGGCGGGCGTAACAGCCTTACCCGCTTCGCCAACAATTACATTCACCAGAACGTCAACGAGAATAATACTGCTATCAAAGTCCGGTCCATTTTTGGCGGGAAAATCGGTACTGCCAGCACTAACCGGCTCGACCCGGACGCTCTCAAAGAAACCGTGGCAAAGGCCGAGCAGATAGCCCGGTTGCAGGTCGCCGACCCCGATTTTAAGTCACTGCCCGGCCCGGAGGCCAACCAGGGCCAACTTGCATACCCGACTCCCGATGAAGCGACTTATTTCTCTGACCCCCAGTTGCGGGCCGATGGGGCCGGGGCTATCTGCCGGAGAGCGGTTGAAGCTGGGCTAACCGCCGCCGGGGCTTTTGAAACCACCGGCCAGGAATTAGCCATCGTCAACTCACTGGGAATTGCCAGCTATTACCAGGGAACCAGCAGCCATATCAACACTGTTGTCATGGGCGAGGCCGGAAGCGGCTGGGGCGAAAGACTCAACGCCCGTGTCGGCCTGATTGATTACGAAGCGGTAGCCCAGGAAGCGGTCGGCAAAGCCCTGCGTAGCCAGTCGCCAATCGCTCTTGACCCCGGCGACTACGAGGTTATCCTGGAAGAATACGCCGTGTCCGAGATGTTGAATTACATGTCCTATCTCGGTTTTGGGGCGCTGGCCTTGCAGGAAGAACGCACCTTCATGGAAATCGGCAAGCAAATCATGAGCCCACTGGTTAGCATTTACGACGATGGCAACGACCCGGCGGGCATCATCTCGCCTTTCGATGCCGAAGGAGTCTATCGCCAGCGAGTTGACCTGATCGAGCGCGGCGTGTCTAACGCGGTCGTCTACGATAGCTACAGCGCCAACCGCGAACCGGGCAAACGCAATACAGGCCATTCCACCGGCACTCAGGGCGATGTCGGCCCTATCGCCCTGAACATGGTAATCGAGCCGGGCGACAAGACCAAAGAAGAAATGATTAAGAGCATTAAGCGCGGCCTGTGGGTAACGCGCTTTCATTATGTGAATCCACTCGTACCAGAGAAAGCCGTCCTGACCGGCATGACCAGGGACGGCACATTTTTGATTGAAAACGGCGAAATCACTCGCCCGGTCAAGAATTTCCGGTTTACCCAGAGCGCCGTAGAAGCTTTGAACGAGGTTGTGGCGCTGAGTCGCGACCGCATGTTGCTGCCGTCCTTCGCTTTTGGGAACCTGGTCCCGGCCCTTCACTGCCGCCGCTTTACTTTCAATAGCGCGACCGAATTTTAGACTGGGCTTTGTGAATTAGAGGGCATTTTAATTAAGTTTGACTCTGGCCTGGCGACTGCTTCCGATCGAGCCGCCAGTCCAGAGTCCTATTAAGGAAAAAGACGTGTTAACACAGGAATCTCCCCTAAAAAAGACCAGCAGCGTGCTAATTCGCTGTATTTCTTGCGGGCGGGAACATCCTCTGCAAGAGGCCAACGATATGTGCCTGGCTTGCGGCAGTTTGCTGGAAGTCCAGCATCCCTTAGATGCGCTCAAAGGAATAATCACCCGCCATTGGATCGAGGAGCGCATGACTTCGCGCCAGTTTCCCCATCAAAGCGGAGTCTGGCGCTGGCGGGAACTGGTCGCGCCTTTCCCGGACGAAGTGCTTGTAACGCGCCGGGAAGGCAACACCAACCTCTATGAAGATGCTCGGCTGGCCCGCTACACTGGGGTGGATAACCTGTGGCTCAAGCATGAAGGCGAAAACCCGACCGGCTCTTTTAAAGACCGGGGCATGACCGTTGGAATTACCCACGCCAAATGGATTGGCGCGAAGTACGTGGCCTGTGCCTCCAGCGGCAATACTTCTTCTGCCCTCGCCGGGTACGCCGCCAGGGCCGGTTTGAAAGCCCTGACTTTCGTCCCGGCGGGCAAAGTTTCGCTGGGCAAGCTGGCTCAGACCGTCGCTTACGGCGCTAAAACGATTCAAGTCAGTGACGGCAGCTTTGATGATGCCCTCGAACTGGTCCGCCAGATTTCCAGGGAGCGCGGAGTCTATCTGGTCAACTCGGTCAACCCTTTCCGCTTGGAAGGCCAGAAGACCATCATCTTTGAAGCTTTGGAGCAACTCAACTGGCAGATGCCGGACTGGATTGTCGTGCCGGGCGGCAACCTGGGCAACACCAGTGCCTTTGGTAAAGCCCTTTACGAACTGCGCGAACTTGGCCTGATTGGGCCGAAACTGCCCCGGATTGCCGTTATCCAGGCTGAAGGCAGCAGCCCCTTTTATACCTACTTTAAAAACGACTTCAAAGATTTCAAAGCTGTTTCGCCCGAAACTATCGCGACCGCCATTCGCATCGGCAACCCGGTAAACCTGCCCAAAGCGGTTCGCTCCCTGATGTGGACCGATGGCATTGTCGAGAAAGTGACCGATGACGAAATAATGGCTGCTAAAGCCGAACTGGACCGCAGCGGCATCGGCGGCGAACCGGCGGCGGCGGCAACCCTGGCCGGTCTGCGTAAACTTACGGCCAGCGGCCAGATTAAACCGGGCGAAGGGGTCGTTGGCATCCTGACCGGCCACATCCTGAAAGATGCCGACAGTATTATTCACTACCATTTCGATGCCGAGAGCCAGGCTCCAGACGCTAACCGGCCCGTGATGGTCCGGGCTAATCTGGCCGATGTTTTAAAGATTTTGGATGACGCTGACGGGGCTGCGGAGTAAGCGCGGCGATGGAAATCCGGCCTTTGAGCCAGGAATTTGTCGTGCCGCTAGCCGGGTTTCTGGTCCGGCAGCGCCAGCTTGAAACTGCTCTCGACTCTCGCCTGTGGCTGGCTCCCAACCTGGAAGAACAATTGCAGGGCTGGCTGAATAAAATTCTGGCCGACCCGGATGAACAGGTCTGGATGGCCCTGGCCGGGTCCGGTCAGATAAGCGGGGCGCTGGAAGCCAGGGCTAAAACTTTGAGCCAGGATGACATTCGCCGGACCTATCTAAGCCCCACCTATGGCCTGATGCCTATGGGCATGATGGCTGTAGAACAGGGCGCGTGGGATGAGTCTTTACCGGCACTCTGGGAATGTGCGGCGAACTGGTTCCGGCAGCGCGGCGTGGCCCAGCCGCAAGCCTGGCTAAACCTGTGCAACCAGGAAGCTCTAGCCGCCTGGGAAAAGCTAGGCTTTCAGAACCTCATGGACCACGCGGTCCGACCCCTCGAAGCGGCCAACCTGCCTAGAGCGGATTTCCTGGCCGGATGGCGCATTCGTCCGGCCTCGTACCGCGACATTAAACAAATCATTCCCCTATTTATCGAAGAACTCCAGTATCATGCCGATTTACCGGGCGCATACTGGGCGCAGCCCACCGCCGATACCTCCCGCCTGGCTCGCCGCGAAATCGAAATGTTCCTGAGTGGCGGGGCGGATTATATGTATCTACTGGCTGAACGCATCAGCGATGGTAAAATCCTGGGTTACATGAGCGCCAGTGCCGCCCAGGCTGTACCCTGGAACCCTAACGCCCCTTTTTTGCCGCCCGACCGGGGCATTTTGCAGGTAGCCATCGTTAATGAAACCGCCCGTCACCTGGGATTGGGCAATCTCATGCTGGCCCATTTGCTCGATTGGTTCTACCGGCGCGGCCTGAGAAGCGTCAGCCTCAGCTATGACCTGCGAAATCCTTTAAGCGGCCCCTTCTGGCGTAAACATAACTTCACCCGGCTGCGAAGGGCCTTGGTCTACACTTTCTAGTTACTCTGCGGGGTTACTTCACCATCCAGGTTAAATTCCAATTATAAAAATAGCACCGACTAAACGGTAAAAGCATTTAATCAGCG
>JAYSYV010000431.1:0-1846 GCA_043727245.1 Chloroflexota bacterium
AGTAACCGCTCCCCGGCCTCCGGGATTGTACCATCCATCCGGGTGGCGCATCTGTCCCCTTCGGATTTACCTCCCGAAGCTAGTGGGTGGGATAGCCTGGATGGGCTGGTGCTGACCGAACTTTCCAGCATTAACCTGGGCGACCAGACCCTAAACCAGGCCAGCTTGCAAAGTGCCGCCGCTGCCTGGCTGGCCCAGGGCCGCTTCCTTTTTACCGCCGGGGATAGTACTTTACACCGGAGCGGTTTTCTAGGGGATTTCTTGCCAGTGAAGTCCAGCGGAACGCCCCAAAATAAAGCTTTTCCTGACGAACTGCGCCAATTTTTGACCGAGCCAACCGCCCCGGCCAAAATATTAATGGCCGATACCAGCCTCCTGCCCGGCGCAACCGCCCAGTTAAGCCTGGATGGCAAACCTTTACTGGCTGAAAAACCTTTTGGGCTTGGTCGAAGCTGGTTTGCCGCTACAGATTTTAAAACCCTGCCGGATTCCGTTTTAACCTATATATGGAAGGTTGCTTTTCAAGATTACGAACCGCATCTTTCTTATCTGGCCGGGTTACGCCAGCCCACCGACCTTTACCGGCCCTGGCCCAACCAGTTGAACCCCAACACTAAAGTGGCTAACTTGCCCGATGTCAGGATTATTGGCTTGATACTGGTAATTTACATTCTGCTGCTGGGGCCAGTCGCGTATTTCAGCCTAAAAAAACTGGGCAAACGTGAGTTGGGCTGGATAGTTGCTCCGATTCTAGCGCTGGCTTTAACCGCCGGGTTTTATATCGTTGGGGTCGTAACCAGTGGCGAACCGCTGGTTATAAGCCGCTTATCTATAGTTATTTTAGGTGAAACGGCCCAGGGCAAAATGGTTGGGGGTACAACCAGTATAGGTACTCTTTATTCCAGTAGCCGCCTGGACCTACAAATAAATGTGACCGACCAGGCCCAGGGCATCAGCCTGAGCCGCACGCACAATACTGCAAACCAGCTCAATAACAGGCTCCTAATTGATTATGCCAGCATCCAACAGGGACCGGGCGGCGGCTTCGGTAAAGTTTTTATGGGTCAGGATGACCAGCGTAGTTTTGCCCTGGAAAATGATATTCCCCCAGAAGTTGGAGAAGGAATAGTTGCCAGGTTAACCTCGCAGGGAAATGAATTGGTTGGCACGATTGAAAATCGTTCCGGGACAGAGTGGTCCGGCTTGAAAATCTGGAAATCAGGTAATATGGTTTACCAGATTCCAACGATTAAGGCCGGTGAAAAAATCACTTTGCAAAAAAGTTACGCCATTGAAAATACCACCGATAGTTTAGTTTTAGTCCTGACCGGTCTGGTAGATGGCAAAGCCGGTACTTCTAATTCGGCCCTATCTTATGGTCCCCTGACCTACCAATCACAAGAAGTGAACGTGTTAAGTACGCTACTGGGGAACGAAGGCCAGGTTTTACCTAAAGGGGTCAACCGGGTTTATCTGATTGGTTGGAAACATACTGCTTCCAATTTCCCGCTCCAGATTGGAAATCATCCGGCCAGTCCCAACGATTTAATGCTGCTGTTTGAGCCTTTAGTTATAACTTAATTAATATGGAAACTTTAGAAGAACCAAACAAGCTGGAAACGCCGACTTTAACCGTCCAGACCCGCCATTTATCGAAAAATTACGGCCAGTTTCAAGCGGTCCAGGATGTTAGCCTGGAAATTGAACCGGGCGCGATTTACGGCTTTATTGGGCCGAACGGCGCGGGCAAAACTACCACAATGCGTATCCTGGCGACCCTGTTGGAACCGAGCCAGGGCGATGCCTGGGTCTGCGGCTTAGATATCAACGACCGCCGGGTGGATAA
>JAYSYV010000432.1:0-1844 GCA_043727245.1 Chloroflexota bacterium
CGGTCCAGCGTAGCCGCTCTTGATGAGAAAATCGCCCGGCTGCAACCGAAAGTAGTTAGTTTTAACGGCTTGAAACTTTACAATTACTTTTTCGGGCGAAAACTGCTAAAATTAGGCTTACAGGAAGAAAAAGTCGGTGGCCGACCACTGTTCGTTACACCCAGTAGCAGCGGGGCCGCCAACAAGTATTTTGAGCAGCGCAAGCAACTTTATGCTGACTTAAAGAAATTTGTAGATAGCCTTAAAGAGTAGAAATAACATGTTAGAACTAGAACCGCAAGTTAAAGAAGTTGACCTGATTTTCAAGACCCACCTGGACATCGGGTTCACCGATTACGCCCGAAACGTGGTCCAAAACTACATTACCGGCTACATTCCTCAGGCTCTGAAAATTGCTCGTCAGATGCGCGAGGAAAACCGCCCCGAAAGATTTGTCTGGACCACCGGGTCGTGGCTGATTTATGAGTATCTCGAAAAAGCTGCGCCTCGCGAACGGGCTATTATGGAAGAAGGTATCCTGGCCGGGGATATAAGATGGCACGGTCTGCCCTTTACGACCCATTCCGAGTTGCTGGATAGTTCGCTCTTTGAATTTGGCCTGTCGCTCTCCCATGAACTCGACCAACGCTACGGTAAGCACACTATCGCCGCTAAAATGACCGACGTACCGGGCCATACCCGCAGCATCGTGCCTCTACTGGCCGGGGCCGGGATTGAATTTTTGCATATAGGAGTCAACCCGGCCTCGACTCCACCCGATGTACCGCCAGTCTTCGTCTGGCGCGACCAGTTAAGCCATACCGAAGTAATTGTGATGTATCACAAAGGCAGCTATGGCGACATAATGGTAGTGCCAGGGCTGGATGCAGCCATCTCCTTTGCCCATACCAATGACAATCTTGGCCCACAATCGCCCGACGAAATCAGCCACGTTTTTGATAAAATGCGGGCGCGATTTCCGGGGGCCACTCTGAACGCCTCCACCCTGGACCAGTACGCCCTCAAACTAAGGACGGTTCGCGACAGCTTGCCGGTTATCAATGCCGAACTGGGCGATAGCTGGATTCACGGCGCTGGCACTGACCCAAAGAAAATAAGCCAGTTCCGCCAGTTGTCCCGCCTGCGCCGCCAATGGCTCAACGAGGCAAATCCGGCCTTTGGCAAAGCTATCAAAGAGTTCAGCCGGTCCCTGATTCTAGTGCCGGAACATACCTGGGGTATGGACGAAAAAACCCACCTGGCCGATTTCACTCACTACAGCACCGCCGAGTTGCAGACCGCCCGCCAGACTTTGCTCAACTTTAAGAAGTTTGAGGCTTCCTGGCAAGAGCAGCGCGATTACTTGAACGACGCTGTTTCCGCTCTCGCTGAAACGCCGCTGGCCGGGGAAGCTAAGACCGCTCTCAGGGAAATCGAACCGGCCCGCCCAAATGTTAAAGACCTCAAACCGATCACCGACTGGCAGCAGGTTTTTGAAACGCCGCACTTTAAGGTTGCCTTCGACCCTCAGACCGGGGCCATCAACCAGCTGATTCACAGGGAAACCGGGCGCAATTGGGCTTCAACCGAAAAGCGGCTGGGCCTATTCCAGTACGAAACTTTTTCCAGCCAGGACTACCAACGGTTCTGGGACCAGTTCATTATTAACAAAAACGACCCTGAAATACTGGCCTGGGCCACCCAGGACTATACCAAACCGGGTATGGAGAAGGCTGCCGCCCCTGAACATACTCGCTGGCAGTCCCAACTCAGCAAGGGCTATTGGAACGAAAGTGAAACTAAACCTGAATTTGTGTTGTATTTGACCTTACCGGGGGAATCCAGCCGTCTATATGGCGCTCCTC
>JAYSYV010000433.1:0-5822 GCA_043727245.1 Chloroflexota bacterium
ACACCAGGGGCAAGCCACATCCGAAAAAATTTCTACCTTCATAAATTTACCTTTAATTATCCTTGTACTTCGGTTTTACTATATTGGCCTTTTTAGAGCCTGATTGGCCTATTGTAACAATAAGTTCAAAAATAACCATCCAAACCCAGGGTAATATAAAGTGAGTAATCCATATAATACATAAAATTTAGCCATATGGGGTTGATTTCATAGCCAGTTATTAATAATAATTTACTATTATTTTCATAGTAACTCAGGTTCTTATAATACCACTGGCAAGGCTGCATGTCAAGAATTTGACATCAAAAAAGGCCCGACTGTTCAGGACGGACCTTCTACATCTTCCAAATTATGGATAAGACTGGATTACAATCTTTTATCAGGCTTTTCGTTGGGGGTGGGGAAGCTAACTTCCCGGTCGTAAAGACCCCGGAAACCGTTCCAACGGATAGTCAGCAGGCCCAGGAAAGAGCGTACACTATCTTTAATCAGATGGACTTTCGTGCCGCGCTCGTCATACCAGCGGACCGGCACTTCTTTGAGTTTGTAATGGCTGCGCCGGGCAATATAGATAATTTCAGCATCAAAACTCCAATCAAAGAGTTTCTGCCGGGCATACAGGTCGTGGGCGACTTCGCCCCGGTAACACTTAAACCCGCAAGTAACATCACGCACATCCACGCGGGCAATCAGGTTGGAAAGGGCTGTAAAAACCTTGCCCATGTTTTCTCGCAGCCAGGGCTGGTGGCGCTCAACGGCAGCTCCCGGCATCTTACGCGACCCCTGGACAATATCGAAACCCTGGTCGAACCAGGGCAAAATCTTATCTAACTCGTCAATCGGAGTCGAAAGGTCGGCATCGGTAAAGAGGACAAAGCGGCCCCGGCTGGCAACCATACCCTGCTTAAGGGCGTAGCCTTTGCCCCGGTTGGTTCCATAGCTTATGATCCGGCAATCCTCCAGCCCGTCCAATTTGCGCTGGGCCAGGGCAATTCCGCCATCGCTACTCCCATCGTCAACTAGCACAATTTCCCGGCTCCAGGTCTGGCCGGAAAGATAAGCGATAAGTTTATCCAGGGTAGGGGAAATGCGCTGTGCCTCATTATAAACCGGTATAACGATGGAAAGATATACTTGCGGCTTGCCAGCGCCGGTAGAAGGACGGTCTGACTGCGACGCTTGTGACAACTGGATTTTCCGGCTCCTTTCAAGGGTCATCCCAACTTTTGAGCCTGCATTATAACATCAGGCCGGGGCTTTGTCTAAACCATGTCAGCCCTTATCAAGGTGATGCAAGGAAGTCAGGAGTCAATAAGTCTCTGGTCACTAATTCCAAAGTTTAGACCTTATCCGGCATCGAATTGGCCTATAACCCTGAAAATAGAATGCAAATAACACCTTTTAAGTTGCAAACCAAAAGATTTTTGTTAAAGGTGTAAACCGTGAGGAGCTAATAGAATGTCTATTAAGGTGAATTTCCGGCCTGACTTTTAACTCGTTACGCAATTTACGTTCTATGTTTTACGCTTCTATAAAGGCGTGCTAAACTTAAACCAGGAAATTTTAGAGCAAGTTTGATAAAAAACATAAGGGAGGAATTATGCAAGCAATACGGGTTCACGAAAATGGCGGGCCGGAAGTATTGAAATATGAAACCGTACCGACACCGCAGCCAGGGGCCGGGGAAGTTTTAATAAAGGTCGCCGCAGCCGGGGTAAACTTTATAGACATCTATTACCGGCTAGGCCAGTATAAAGTTGAACTGCCCTATACTCCCGGCGACGAAGCTTCCGGCACAGTCGAGGCGGTCGGTGAAGGTGTGACCGAGTTCAAACCGGGCGACAAGGTGGCGCATTGTCAGAAAATGGGTAGTTACGCCGAATATCAGGTAGTTCCGGCCAGTAAAGTCGTGCCAGTGCCGGAAGGGGTAGACCTCAAACAGGCCGCCGCCGTGATGCTCCAGGGAGTTACAGCTCACTATCTCTCCCACAGCACTTACCCGATACAGGCAGGCGAAACCGTCCTTATTCACGCCGGGGCCGGTGGGGTCGGCCAGCTATTAATCCAGATGGCTAAAATGCGTGGAGCCACTGTCATAACGACCGTTTCAACCGCCGAAAAAGCCGCCCTGGCGCAGGAAGCCGGAGCCGACCATGTAATTAATTACACTGAAACCGATTTTGAGGAAGAAGTCAGAAGCCTGACCAGTGAAAAGAAACTGCCCGTCGTCTACGACTCCGTGGGCAAAACCACTTTTGACAAGAGCCTGAACTGCCTGCACCCACGCGGTTATATGATCCTGTTCGGGGCTTCCAGCGGCCCGGTGCCAGCCTTTGACCCCCAGGTTCTGAACCGGAAAGGCTCACTGTATCTGACCCGTCCGACCATGGGCCACTATATCGCGACGCGGGAAGAATTGTTGCAGCGGACCAATGACATATTCAACTGGATTGGCGAGGGAAAACTCAAAGTAAAATTTGAACACACCTACCCTCTGGCCGAAGCCGCCCAGGCCCATACTGATTTGAAGGGCAGGGCGACTACCGGCAAGGTCTTACTGCTACCCTAGCCTACCACCAATCATTCATGAAAGAGGCCGGTTGGCCCGGCGGACTGAATAGACGCTGGGCCGCCGCCAACTCTCTTTCAGAACGGACTTTTAGCTTACCCAACCGGGCGGCATTACTCGGGCTGAGATAACCAGCGTAAAACTGGGCCAGGATACGCACATCGCAGCTAAGACCGGCCCGTTCCGTACCGGCCTGGCTGCTCACTTCGACCCGTTCTCCCTTAGCCTCCAACCGGTAAGTGCGCTGGTCGTTCCAGGCGAGTACATCGTCCTGGACGGCCACGCTAAACCCGGCCATTTCACCGGCCTCAAGCACCGGCCAGGCCCGTTCGTCCAGGGCTTTTTCCACGTCCAACAAGCGCAGCATATAACCCGACTCATTTTCAAGCTTGGCCGCTCGTGGGTTGGAGAGCAAAGCATAGACTTCATCGCCCGGCTCGGCATTCCAGATGGCCCGTTCGGCCTGAGAATCGTGGTTGGCGATAAAAACGTAAATTTCGTGACGAGCCGCTTCGTCCAGCCAGACCATCTCGCGCACTACCATATCGCGTTCCCATTCGGTATTCGGTTTATTTTTCAATTCATAGATAATATAAGCCCGACCCCGGCCAGACGCATCGGTCCAGACGTAAGCCGTCCTGGGAGCAGCAGGAGTCTGACCGATATTGAAAATGGAACGCTGCCAGAAAATTTCCTGGGGACGGTCCAACCGGCCAAAGCGGCCCACACAGTACTCATCGTAGAGGGCTTTGAAGCGAAGCCAATCGGCGGCGGTACACTGGGACCACTGGCCTTTGGTTTGCGGCCTGAACCCGACCATAGCCGGTATTTTAATAGTAACACCCTGCACACTGCCGGCTAATTCGTAGCCGAACTTGCGGTAAAAGGGAAATTCAAAGGGATATAGACCTGAAACATTAACCCCCTTTTCGTATTCCTGGCTCATCACTTCCCGCAGCAAATTTTTTAACAAACCCTTCCGGCGGTATTCTGGCGGAGTAGCCACGCTGGTAATACCAGCCATGCGAACTTTCTTCTGCCCCAACCACAAATCGTTCCAGATCAGGCGCAGCCCACTCACAAAGCGTCCTTCATCATCAAAAAGACCACGGGTGTCCTCCAGAACCATACGTTCCATAAAGTCAGGAACAAAATTATCGCCGATTACAAAAGCGTCACGTACCATCCTGGCGTAGGTTTCTTTTTCCTCCTCCCGGAGAGGCCGTACTTCCATAAAATTTCTCCTTGATTAGTTTCCTGATTATTCTATTCGGTTAGCTGTATGTAGTATATCATTTGAGTTTAAAAGTGTCAATGAAGTTAAAAAGCAGGGAACATTTAGAAGAATCATAAATGTTCCCTGCTTTACTTATTTTAGATGCCAGGTATTAATCCTGATGGCAAGCCTAGAGTATAGAGGCCGTTTCCTGGGCGGCGGAAGGCTTGCGTTCGCGCTTGGCGACACCAGTTTCGTAGGCGGCTTCGATCACCGCTCTGGCAACTGCCGGGGCTACCCGCTTGTCAAAAACTGACGGAATGATGTAATCCGGGCCAAGTTCCTCGTTCGAGATGATAGACTGAATGGCGCGGGCGGCGGCTAGCTTCATTTCCTCGTTGATAACGCTGGCCCGGCAATCCAGCGCTCCCCGGAAAATGCCGGGAAAGCACAAAACGTTATTAATCTGGTTGGGATAATCGCTACGGCCTGTCGCCATTACTTTAACATAAGGCGCGGCATCTTCCGGCAAGATTTCGGGGGTCGGGTTAGCCAGGGCAAAGACAATCGGGTCTTTCGCCATCTTTTTGAGCATTTCAACCGAAAAAGTGCCAGGCCCGGACAGGCCCAAAAAGACATCAGCCCCTGCAATCACGTCACTCAGCGAGCCTTTGTTACCTTCAGGATTAGTATTTTCGGCGTACCATTCCTTCATCTTATTCATATTAGCGACTCGGCCCCGGTAAATCGCTCCTGTGTGGTCGGCTCCGATAATATTTTCAACCCCAGCCGCCATAATAATTTTCGAGCAGGCCACTCCGGCAGCCCCTACCCCTGCGACCACAACCTTAATATCTTCGGGCCGCTTGCCAACGACTTTCAGGGCGTTGAGCAGGGCCGCCAGCACCACCACAGCCGTACCATGCTGGTCATCGTGCATTACCGGAATATCCAGTTCTTTGACCAGGCGCTCTTCAATCTCAAAGCAGCGTGGCGCGGAAATATCTTCCAGGTTAATGCCGCCAAAACCGGGCGCAATCGCTTTCACAATGCGGATGATTTCTTCGGTGTCCTTGGTATCGAGGCAAATTGGAAAAGCGTCCACCTGGCCGAATTCCTTGAAGAGCATGGCTTTGCCTTCCATTACCGGCATGGCCGCTTCCGGTCCAATATCGCCCAGGCCCAGCACCGCCGTTCCATCGGAAACTACCGCCACGGTATTGCTCTTTATTGTTAGCGAATAAGCTTTGGATTTATCTTCGGCAATCGCCAGGCAGACGCGGGCAACACCGGGAGTATAGGCCATCGAAAGTTGGTCACGAGTTTTCAAAGGGATTTTGCTATGGACGCTGATTTTGCCGCCCAGGTGCAGCAGAAAAGTTCGGTCGCTGACATTAATCACACGCACATCCGAGATGCTCCTGACCTGTTCGGCGATAACCTCGGCATGTTTCTCGTCACCAGCAGCCACGGTAATATCGCGGAGCATTGTTTCGCGAGTGGCCTGGACAATATCAATCGCCCCCAGGTCGCCGCCCGCCTCGCTGATAGTACTCATTACCCGGCTTAACATACCTACTTTGTTGGGAATCTCCACTCTCAGGGTAAAACTATAGCTGGCATTAGGAGTAATATTCATGATTTTTGATTTCCCCTCAAAATTAATTAGAGCAGTTCAACAGGAATTTATTTACACCAAAAATTATAGCACTTTCAGACAACAAGCTGTAGCAGGTAACGACATTCGACGAAAACCGGGTGTAACCGTTGCAAAGAGAGTTCGTTATTATGATAGGTCTATTCTCGGCAATGGCCAGTGGAGATAACGTAGTCCCTGTACCGGGGCTGGAGAAAACCGGTCGCCGCATAACTTTGATTTAAGTAGACAATAACCAGCGGTCATGCTAGACTGTTAGCGTTTGTACACTGAAAAAGCATAAATTCCATTTGTAGCTGGTGTAAAGCAAAATCTCCCGGTACTTTAGCAAAGCTCGTCTGGGGGTATCGAAGACTCTGGTCCACTTATAGATATTTTAA
>JAYSYV010000434.1:0-1843 GCA_043727245.1 Chloroflexota bacterium
TGGGCTTCCAACCGGCGAAGTACCCGGTCGCTGCGCCATTCTTTAGCCAGTTCGACCGCTGCTTTGCGTAAATTGCCGTGATATTGGTCCAGTTGGCTCTCGAATTTCTCAAACAAAGTCAGGGCATCGGCTACCGCCCCGGCAAACCCGGCCAGCACCTGGTCATCGTAAAGGGTGCGGATTTTGCGGGCGGTACTCTTCATAATAGTCTCACCAAAAGTCACCTGACCGTCACCGGCCATAGCGACCTTACCGTCCCGGACAACGGCAATAATAGTAGTAGAATGGGGTCTTTGCGTAACGAACCTCCTGGGACTAGGTGGACACAACCGAGGTGAATAATCTTCCGACAAATAAGAAGTTTACACCCTGGACCCTCTAAAAGCAAGTTTGCAGAGGCCCGGTCTGATGGTATAATAATTGCAAAAGTAGCCAGGGAATTTTAATTGGTTCCAATTAAACCCACTACACCAGGATAGCAACAAGTAGGGACGGCTGATTGTGAGTGCAATAGATAAATTTGAGGGAATGGTCGAGGGAGTGGTCGAAGGCTCCATGAGTCGCCTTTTCCGCAGCAAAATTAGCCTGGCCGAAATTCAAAAGCGCCTGGAAAAAATCATGGAAGAACGGCGCGAGGTAGCCGTGGGCAAAGCCTATGTGCCTAACCGCTACGAGGTCTTTTTGCACCCCGCCGATTTCCAGCACCTCACCGGCGAAGTTTTGCCCAAGATTCAAGCTGAATACAGCCTGACCGAGCATGTCTTTAACTACGCCCATTCCCGCAATTTTATTTTTGGCGGCGGTCGGCCCCTGGTCTGGCTCAATTCCAACGATTCGGTCCGGCGGCGCAGCCTGATGATTAAAGCCTACACGGTTGACCCCAACCAGGCCAAAGTGGCTCAGACTCCCGCGCCCAGCCTGGCCCCGGACTTAAATGCAAGTTCCGATATGCTGAATGGCGGCACAGCCGTGATGAATATCGGGGCGCTACCCCTTAATGGCAACCACCGGCCCACCGGGGCGGTGGCCCGGCCCGAAGCTACCCTGGTCGCCCTGGAATACTCCAGCAACAACCAGGCCAAGTACATCCGGTTTAACAAGGATGTTACAATTGGGCGCGGCCTGGATAACGATGTGATTTATTCGGACGAAACACGGGTATCCCGTCAGCACGCCCGGATTGAATTTAAGTACGGGCAGTTTTTGCTTTTTGACCTCAATAGCACCAACGGTACACTGGTGAACGGGCGGCCCGTTACTCAGATTGTTCTGACACCGGGGGACCGGATTTCGCTAGGCGGGTTCGAGGTATTATTTCAGGTCGGTTAACCTAATTCAGCCTGGGCTTAGAAGATGAGTAAGTACACGAGGAAATTTTGACAGATACTATTGGATTTGACCTTTTTATTCTGGTTCTAAGAATTGCATTTATATTTCTCCTCTACTTTTTTATCTTTTTGGTGGTCCGTACTATTACCAGGGAGTTGAACCGGCCCAGCCGAAGGCCGACCTATGTGCAGGAAAATTACCGGGCGGAGAATTTTGCAGCCCCTCCGACCAATGCCGTGGACCCGGCCAATGGCCTTACAGGGCGGTTGGTCGTTACCGAAATTGGCAATGCTTCGTCGGTCCGACCCGGTGAAATTTTTCAAATTGGGCCAATCATGCCGATTGGCCGTCTGCCCGGTAACGCCCTGATTCTGGACGATGATTACGTTTCAAGCGAACACGCCCTGCTGGCCTGGCGAGAAGGCCGCTGGTGGCTGAGTGATGTCGCCAGTACGAATGGTACTTTCTTAAACGGGCAGCCCGTGACTCGCCCGGTACAGGTCAACTGGGGCGA
>JAYSYV010000435.1:0-5821 GCA_043727245.1 Chloroflexota bacterium
TCCAGGGTCGCAACATGATCTACCGTTGTGAATTTTTTACTCATACTTTAGTCTAGCACGCTTTGACTTTTTTGGCCCTCTCTCCGACATCCTGCTAGACGATCCGGTACAGTAATCAATATCCGTTCAAAACCCACCTGGCGAATTTGATCACGCAAGCGATCTAAGCCAGGCCGCTTCAGCTTGGAACCGCTGAAACCATCATCGCGGAAAATGTGTTCTTTCGGGCAGACCAAACCCTGAGACTGGCAATACGCCAGCAATCGTTCTAATTGCTGTTCAATCGTTTGGGTCTGGGTCTGCCGCTGGCTGGATACTCGAACATAGATTGCTACTTTCATTTTGAACCTCCTGAAAAACTGAGGGTAGCTCGCTTATAGAGCCACCGCTCGTCCATTGCAGAAGGTATTGGTAGAATTGATCCCACCGTCTCAGCGCGTCTGGTGTTTCGACGAGCCGCCGTTGCTTGACCCACAGCCGTTTTTTCATCACTACCTTCCTACTCTGATAAAATAATCGCTCAGAGTAAAAAGATACTGCGATAATTAGCTCTTTGAAAGAGTTACGGCTGGCGGCAGTGTGTGATGTCTGGTCGAAAGATGAAGTTGCTGGTTACGGCTCACACAAAACTTGTCGTTTGTTATTGTACCATTTGGTTACACCTTCGCTCATATTGGGCCAACTTAAATCGGGCTAGTTCGTTAAATTCATTGATGGGCACTTTAAGACTGAGATACACTTCATTATATAGGGGTCAGCGCAGTATTTGGACAGGAAACGTCTTTTAGAGACAGAATTGAGTTCAAAAGCCAGTATTTTAACTATCATTACTAAGCTATTTTACCCTAAATTGTTTAGTTCAAGTAAGGCTTTGGAATAGGATAAACTACCTTAGCGACTATTTTAGTCCAAAAAATGCGCTGACCCCATTTTCATAAAGCATAAAATCGCGGTAAGAAGCTGGTTTGAAGGGCAGGTGTACTGGGTACTTAAGAGATCCGAGCCATTTTTAACCGGATACTATTTTTTCCTTAAAGAGATTAAATTAATTATTGAAAATAGCACTTGTTAGACTCATTGAATCTAGCAAAGGCTGATTGCTGACGTTAAGCTTGGACCTACCGGGCAATTTATAGATAAAATTGGAAAATTGAACTCTGATCTGTTAAGTACCCACCACAACCGGGATGGGCCATTTTACATGACCCTTTCCCACTTTTTACCTTCTAAATTAATATCCGGCGGCGACGCTGGGAGTGAATATATCCGACCCACCCAATATACTGTCGCCCTGGCGCTTGATCGCATTGGGATTGGCGGAAATGCGGGGCCAGACGGTAGCGGTTTGCGGCTCAATCTTATGACCCAATTCCTGAAGGCGGCTGAGGGTGGCTTCACCGACGCGCCGGTCAACTAGCGTAACCTCGCCGTTAGGGTCAATGAAAGGACTGGCGCAAGCGTCCTGCGCTCCCTGGTCGAAAGCCAGCAAGTTCAACAGAACCTGGGCAACAGTATCAATAATCTTGCGTCCGCCTGGCGCTCCGGCCAGGGCCAGGTTTTTGCCGCCGGGTTCGCGGGCAATAAAATGAGCCATACTGGAAAGGGGCCGCTTGCCAGGCGCAACCGAATTGACCTGGGCAGGGCGCGGGTCGAACAGTACCATTGCGTTATTCAGGATAATGCCAGTGCCGGGTACAGCCACACCCGAACCGTAATAGCCGTTGAGAGTCTGTGTCAGGGCCACCGAATTGCCCTCACTGTCCCAGGCCGAAAGGAAAGTGGTGCAGCTTTCGGCGCTGCTCTGATAGCCCGTACCGCTGAGTTGTTCACCTGAGAAAGCAAAAGGGTCGCCCGGTTCATACTGGCCTGCCGCTTGCTCCTTGATAGCGGTCCGCCGGAGGGCGGCGTATTCTTTGGAAGCCAGTTTGCGCCAGGGGATGCTGGCAGTCTGGCCCGCTACTTCGTCGGCCAGGTAGACCAGGCGGTCGGCCAGGGCCAGTTTACAGGCTTCGATCAAGAGGTGCAGGTATTCCGGGGAGGTGTTACCCAGTTCCCGCAAGTCCCAGGCTTCCAGGATATTGATGATTTCGGCAATGGTCGGGCCGCCCGTTCCTCCCGGCAACATCAGCAATTCCGTCCCCTGGAACGGCAGTTTCAAAGGTTCCTTGACCAATGCCTGGTAATTCGCCAGGTCGTTCAGGCTAATCGGGCAGCCGCCTTTTTGAAGTTCCTCGACAATTTTTTGGGCAATCTCACCCTTATAGAAGCCATCCGCGCCTTCCCGGCTGATTATTTCCAGGGTATCAGCCAGCTCAGGCAATTTAAGGTAATTGGGCTGCTCCAGACCGGCCAGGAGCGGTTTGCCATCGCGCAGATAAATCCGGGCTATTTCCGGGTTGCGTAATAACAGGTCCAGTTGGTTGGACGAGTTCAGAGTTTCATACCAGGTAATTTCGGTTCCTTCGCGAGCCAGCTTTATGGCGGGGGCCAATACGGTTTCGCGGCTAAGTTTACCCCAGCGTTCCAGGGCCAGCAGCGGACCGGCCACCGCTCCTGGCACGCCGACCGAACGCGCCCCGGAAGCGTTGGCGTTATCTTTAACACCGGTAAAACCCAGCTTATCAGTCCTGAAATTGGCGGTCAGCTCGTACATATCGGGGGCCGCTCCGCCGGGGGCAGTCGGGAAGAAATCTATCACATAACTTTCGCCATTTGCCAGGGAAACAGTCATAAAACCACCTCCGCCAATGCCGGTCATGGGTGGTTCGGCGACATCAATGGCAAAGGCCATCGCTACGGCGGCATCAATCGCGTTGCCGCCCTGTTTGAGAATGTCTATCCCAATCTGAGCCACGACAGGGCGCTTGGACGTGACTACACCCTGCTTCGCTACTACTTCCGGTTTACTGTACTGCCAGCTACCTATTTGAATATCAGTCATGTTCAGATCAACCTCGTTTGATTTGCCTCATAGGACAATATTATTTTCGAGTAGAAGTCAGCCGGGGATCCAGGGCATCGCGCAGCCCGTCCACGGTTAGATTAAAGCCCATCACCAGGGCCGCCAGGACAAGGGACGGCCAGACCAACATCAGAGGCGCATTAAACATATAACCCCGCGCCGACGAAACCATGTTGCCCAGGGTCGGCTCCGGGGGAGGCACGCCCAACCCCAAAAAGCTCAGGCTGGCTTCCACCAGCACGACTTGCCCCAGCATCAGAGCCAGTTCGATAAAGAGAGGGGTAGTTACGTTGGGTAAAAGATGTTTGACAATAATGCGCTGACTGCGACCGCCCACCGCCCTGGCCGCTTCCAGGAAATCGCGTTGCATTTCGACCAGAGTACTGGCGTGGATTATCCGGGCAAAGACCGGCGCAATCAGCAGCGAGATTACCAGAATCAGGTTGGGCAGGCTGCCCCCGATAAAGCTGATGACCGAAATAGCCACCAGAATAGTCGGGAAAACCAGGAATACATCAACTATACGCATGATGATTTGTTCTAGCCAGCCCCGGTAATACCCGGCCAGCAAGCCCGCCGTCGTGCCAATCGTTCCACCAATTGCCACGCTGATTAACGTAACAATCAAGGAAGTACGTAAGCCGACGACAATCCGCACCAGCACATCCCGACCATTTTGATCGGAACCCAAAATATGACCGTTTTGACCCATCGGAGAAAGTGAATTCAGCGGGTCGGTCGCGAGAGGGTTGCCAATATTGAGCAACGGCCCGATAAAGCCGATAAGCAGCAGCGGCACAACCAGCAGCAAGCCCAAAACCAGCCGGGCATTCAGCCAGCGGTGGTAAGACCGGCTTTTAGGGACCGTTATAACCTGCTTACTTGTATCTAATTCTAGGGTTGAGGTAGGCATAGACCAACTCTGTTATAAAGTTAATAGTCAGAACAATCAACGCAATTACCAGGATAAGCCCTTGAATCGTGGTGTAGTCCCGACGGCCAATAGCCGTAACCAGCAGCGAACTGATACCAGGCCAGTTAAAAATTGCTTCTGTGACAACTGTGCCGCCCAGTAGACCGGCCAGTTGAATACCAAAAGAAGCCACTACCGGAATCAAGCCGTTTTTGAGGACATGCCGCTGGAGAATGACCGGTTGGGACAATCCCTTGGAACGGGCGGTGCGTACATAATCCTGCCCCAGCACTTCCAGCATGTTGGCCCGCGTCTGGCGAATAAGATTCGAGGAAAGCAGCAAGGCCAGAGCGCCCACCGGCATTATCAGACTGAGCAAGTGTTTCCCGAAATTTTCGGCTGGGTCGGCATAACCGGTCGGCAACCACTTCAGCGTCACGCCAAAAAGCAACACGAACAAACTGCCGGTGACAAACAGAGGCATTGAAAGGCCGAGCAAAGCAAACCCGGTAACCACACTGTCTCCCGTTTTGTTGCGCCTGGTCGCGGCATACAATCCGGCTGGTAGACCGACTACCAGGGCCACAATAGCCGCCGCAATAATCAACTCGAAAGTTCGGGGCAAGCGGCGGACCAGTTCATCGCCCACCGGACGGCCATCTATGAGAGACTCGCCAAAATCCAGCCGGACAATTCGGCCCCACCAACTGCCATATTGGACCAGAATGTTGTCATTGAGGCCCATGCGCTGACGAGCTAATTCCAACTGTTCGACAGAGGCATTTTCACCCAGAGCTGCCATCGCAGGGTCGCCCGGTATTAATCGCAAAAGCAAAAAAACCAGCGTTACCACGACAAAAGCCAGGATTATTGTTATCAACAAACGGCGAATGATAAATCTGATCATTAGGATGCCTGTTATTTAGCTATGGCCGACAGAACCGCAAGAATAACGAAAATTACAAGCAGAAACAAAAACTGAGTGGGAAAGATCGTTGGAAAAGGGTCCGGACTCAGCCTACCTGGGTAGGCCGAGTCCGGGTTGCGTACTAACTCAGAACCTTACTTGTCCATCCAGACGGTCAATAAGCTGCGGTTAGTTTCGCCAGCAATGCCTGAACCGAACCGGACGTAGTTTTTAACATACTTCGCCCCGGCTTCGCCTTCTTCCCGCAATACCAGCGGTATAATCGGCAATTGGGTCAAAGCAAGTTGGTTCAACTCGCGGTAGGTAGTCAGTCGGTCAGCTTCGGTCGCGGTGGAGCGGCCTTTGGATAAAAGCTCATCTATTTTAGTATCGTTATAACCAGTCCGGTTTTGATACAACGAGCCTTTGGCGAACAACTGGTTCATATAGTTCGGGTCAGGGATAGCCGCACTGAAGGAGGAGGTCAACATATTGAACTCTTTGGCGTTAAACTTCTGACCAAAAACAGTGAAATCAACCGAAGTAATCTTAACCTTGAGGCCAATAGCCGTCAATTCACTCTGGACAATCTCAGCCGTCTGCTGTAAGAAGTCGTAGGTCGAAGTAGTTACCAGTTCGATCTCCTGTCCGGTGTAACCAGACTCGGCTACGAGGGCTTTGGCTTTGGTGACATCAAACTTGTAAGGCATGGTCTGGCCTTCGGCGTAGGAAGTGCCGGGGACCAGGAAACCGTAGGTCAGCGGAACCGCTTTGCCAAAGAAAACCGCTTTAGCAATCGCCGCCGGGTCAATCGCCGCCGCTACCGCCTGGCGTAATTTAACATTGTCGAAAGGCGCTTTAGTGGTGTTGAAGAAGACAGCCGAGGTGGTGGCAGGTTTGGAGTAAACCGAGAAAGTGCCGCCGTTCGCCAGTTCGTCATAGCTGCGCCACGGAATGTAATCGGCGAAATCAACCGCGCCGGATTGCAGGGCCGAAAGACGCGCCCGGTCGTCCGGATACATGACGAAGCTGATGCCAT
>JAYSYV010000436.1:0-1842 GCA_043727245.1 Chloroflexota bacterium
GCTTAACGAGCGACCGGAAACGTTCCTCGTGATGCGTGGTCACCTCTTAGAGATGTCACTTGATGCGGTTCAGTTTTAGGTTGCTCAGGCTAGTGGGGGTCGATCTACTTGTCGTGGTCAGAACCACCTGCCAACACGGCTACCTCACCACTAGCCTTAAGCCGCTAACTTATTATGTAAGTCGCTGCTAGAAGTATACGAGCCAACACGGGGCCAGCCGGTCCAGGCGAGTAACAACCAGAATATCGCCTTCCCGCACATATTCCAGGCAGGCCCTCAAACGGGGCCGTTTATCGGAAGTGCCACTGCGCTTCTCCTCAAAGAGTTTATCGCAGTGTTTGAGTTTGTCTTGTTGGATCTCTAAACTTTGCCCCACTGAGCTGACTCTGGCATAACCGATCATCGCCATGACCTACCTACTCCTGCTGTTGCGCTTGCTTCTACTCTTGGTGTTGATTATCTCAAAAGATATTAGATGTTATGATAACGGCATTATGAGACAGGCTCTTAACTCGACTTTACACAAAACATGTAAGAAGGCTCTAATGGAATTCTCTAGCAATACTTTTTAGCTGAGTTGTTCTAAGCTCAATTATAGCTTTAGAAAGTAGATTCAATGAATCTAGCAAAAAGACTTTTCACACAAGCGTTTTTAGTGCCTTGTTTGAAAAATCTGAATACTAATTGAGTTCAGGTTCAGCTTACTAACTTTGTTAGCCCAAAAATGTGTAAAGAAGCCATCGTATTTGTCAATAGATTTCTCAGACAATTTGTAAAGTCGTAGGCTCTTCGACCTTAAGCACTGATTCAGCCCAGACCTTTTTAGGATCATAAGCACTATCACTCTTTAACAAAGAGTAGGCCGTTAATAACAGCTTATGCACAACCGCCATCAAAGCATTTCGCCCATTCAGTCCGCACTTTCTCAGTTCACGGTAATATTCGCCAAAGGCTGAGGTTTTAAGGCGCAAACTAACCAGAGCTGCCATATAAAGGAGGTGCCGTAGTCGACCGCTCCCACGCTTGGAAAGTTTAGTTCGCCCTTTCCACTTACCACTTTCTTTGACGGTTAAATCCATTCCGGCGTAAGCAACTACCTGGTTGGTATTTGAGAAACGAGTTATCTCGCCTAGTTCCGCTCGAAGGCCAGCCACTGTTTTTGGCCCGAACTCTGGTATCTTCTCCAGGGTAACGGCAGCCTGGTCTTGCTGCATTAGTTTTTCAATTTCAGCTTCCAGTTGAGTTAGATTGTGTTGAGTATGGGCAAGTTGGTCACATAGAATTACCAGACCAGTGGCCCTGGCCGTGTGGGCCACTCCACTGGTCGCAGAGTGACTTGCTAGTTCGATTAGCTGCTGGGCCGTTTTAAGAGCATAATGACCATTACTAATTTCTTGTAATTTAAGGGTTAACTCTTCAAGGTTCGCTGTGGCAAACGCTTGGGCACTTGAATACAGCTTCAAAATTGCCAGAGCTGTCGGACGGCAGGGAACAGCAAATACCTGGGTAAATTCTGGAAAAAGCACTACCGGCAGATCTCGAACCTCGTTTCGATAACGCCCAATTTCATCAGCTAAATTGGAATGGAGGTGTACCAGTTCACGATAGGTGGCAATCAAATCACTCGGCCGTCTTGGCTACTTGCTAGATCCGAGCTTGGATAAGGTGAAGTTAGCAAGTAGCCAAGACGGGCCAGGTCAAACTGGTTGCTGTTACCCGCAACCAGTATTTAACCAAGCAAAGTCATTAGTCAACAATCCTCTAATTATTGTATAATAATTTCAAAGGAATAACTCCTTGATCATTTCTACGGTATGACTGGGTTCTTTAAGCTTGAAAGGA
>JAYSYV010000437.1:0-1840 GCA_043727245.1 Chloroflexota bacterium
CAGTTCTGGAGAAAAAGGGTCGAACTTTACAAGAGACTGGCTAAATGCATGATGATAGTTGCTGTTTTTACTACTACTGACGAAGGCTACCGGCGGAAAGCCTTACTCAATGCTGGGGGTATCCAGGTGACCACTATAGACCGGATACCGGCTCTATTAAAGAGTTAACAAGGCTCCGAACCTCCCAGCTTTTAAGCCATGTCGATTCATTCTTTCACGTTAGTTATAGCATACGGTATTGTTAAACAAGCAGCTAACATAAGCAATACTCCCGGTATTAGACCGAACCACCCCAACGCAACAAAGAATAAAAGTATAAAAAACCTTGAGCAAGATAATAACCAAATAGCTAAAACTGAATGCTTGCTAGTGAGGAAACCTCCCAAGATACCCATAGGACCCCAGGATGTATTAGTAATAAAAAATAACCATTCCGGCAAAGTTGTCAGATGGTTAGAAGTATTTGCATATGGTAGAGGATTTTTAATTAGCCAAATTATGGCTAAGAAGAAGACAGAACCGCTTATTACACCAAGAACCTTTGCTATTATTATGAGTTTTTTGTCCGTATTGTTGATAATTTATTTGGTTCTTTCCATTGAAGACCTTTTATAATTATAGAAAATCCTCTCAAACGGACCCGCCCTCAAGGAGTGCGGTAGCCTCAATCCTTTTCACGGACTTTTTCTCTTAAAAGCGGTCGGGTAGGTTATTACTGCACCGGGCAGACCGCCACCTATTGGAATCAGGGCTACCGATATACCTGGATCGTAGAACTGGCTCCATATAAAGCCGAAAATAGGAGCCATTATTCCGAGCTAGATATAGAACAGAACTAACTCAATCTTTCCCATGCTACCTTCCTAATAATAACCGCCCCATGCATTTCGCCCTGTTGCGACACCCCGCTCTGCGTGCAACGCCGCTAAATGCATCGATAGTGAGGCTAAACCGGGCTAATCTTGCCACAGGTGTTCGCCACCGAGCGCCCTAACAACCCCTGTAGCAATATCCTTCTTCACTTCGTTCGAATAACAGGGGCCTGCGGCCTATTTCTTCGGGGTTGTTACCTTACCGCTTCTTAAACAGAAGCAGTTAGGCCGGGCGCTCGGTGAGACTCCATACCCTTCCTTAGCCGTCCACCTGTTCACAGATTCCGAAATTAAAATGCCGCTGCACATACTATGTCTATTACACCGTGGGAGCAGGATACGTGTAAAAGTGGTTCTGGCTCAATCTTGCTGAATTTACTACTTCCAAAATTCGTGATGCGCTCAACTTTCAGCCACTAGCATTACCTTTCGCGTCTTCTCAGCAAAAGTGAGCCAGAACCACTTTTACGGTTCGGCCCACTTTTGCTGAAAAAGGCTATAGAGTTCATGTTCCCTGATTCATTATCATCAATCCCCTCGCTTAGTAGTCGTAAAATTATAACTTCCCGGTTTCCTTTAAAGCTGACTGTAAGCACCTTTACAAAACCGGGAAGTTGTTTCTTAACGGTTACTTAATATAGCCCTGCCTACCCTAACTTGGCCCTATAGCAAAAACCGAAATGATTAAACCAATTTTGCAACATTTATGAGGTCGGAATTGGTTCAATACCAGCGAAACATGCTGTAATACTGTTATCCGCCAAAGCTTAAACTTAGCCCTCCCAAACATTTGTCGTTTTATATTTTGACCCAATCAAATTTATAGATGAAAATAGTTTGAACTAGACTCATTGAATCTAAATAAATTGATTAGGGACTTGAAAACAATTAAATGGTCCAGGTATTAGCAAAGGAGATGTCCACGAACCACTTTTCAAGACCAGGCTTGCGCTCGATATGGGTTTCTA
>JAYSYV010000438.1:0-1839 GCA_043727245.1 Chloroflexota bacterium
CCTGGCCCAGAAGCCAGAATGGTCGAAAATGCTAGTAATAAGGTCGCAAAGAAGGTCGAAAGCTCGCCAATTGATCGCAAGTTTTAAACATTTTGTGGATAACCCCTTGCATGGTCTTTTTTTCTATGCTAGATTCAGACTCAAGGTTACAGAGCAGGTAAGCTTTAGCATGCATAGGGGCTGCTCTAGTTACATGCATCAGTCTGATACCGCGAACCGTAGGCAGTATTTCCTTTAGGGGTGTGTCTGTAACAAGTTTTCTTTTAGGAACCAGAGTTATTCAAATTTTGAATACTCAAAGGTAGAATACCGGGAAACTATGAGTTTAAGTCTTAAAGTCTTAAAAGAACGCGCAGTTGGAATCCGGGATTTCCAGGCTAACCCGACCAAGGTATTAGAGCGGGTAATGGGAAGCCGGGAACCGCTGCTGGTTACCCGGCGCAATCTGCCTGTGGCCGCTTTAATTGACGTTGAAGAACTGGAACGGCTGCTAGATGCCGAGGCCAGGTTGGAACTGCTTGAAAAAGAGCATGCCCAGGCTGGACTGGAAAGCCGCCAGTAATAGCGATAAAAGTTCAGGTAATAACATGGGGGTGTTATTGCCTGGAAAACGCTGTTAATCCAGAATTAGTATCCTCTCAAAAAGTCGCGGTTGAACATTTGTACTACTAAGTCATATGATTAAATTGTCTATACAAACCAGCTTTATCAGGGTTTTTGCCTAACTTTATTAGACAAATAATGCATCTCAGTTTGTAGAACATAAGTTTTACCCCGAAAAAATGAGAGGATACCAGAATTAGAAGTTAAAATAGGAATATTATGTAAAGCAAAGCTAACTTTGAAACCGTAAAACCGGATACAAGAGCTTATAAAACAAAAAGAAAGAAGCTCCAGCCGCCAAGCAAAAGAGCTCCTCTCATCATCCAGATATATCCTGCCAGGCAATTTTAGGGGTAAAAGCCGGGCCAGTACTATCAAGCTCTTTTATTTTAGCAATTAAGGCCGTCTTTGTCAATGGGTCTGGCTTAAATTGATGGGTTTTAATATGCCATTTTTAGGAAATAATCCGACTATTAAATAGTTTGAGGTCGTTTCAGATACGAAACCGGCTTTTTAAGGTTGGGATTTTACTTCCCGAAATGTAGCTCTCCGGTTTTGAGGTTGGCTCCTTAGTTTTTAAGGGGACAATCCAGATGATAAGCGCCGCCAAGCACTTGTATCAACCGTTTACTTCGGCCAACTTTGGCTATTCTCAGACTTTTTCCAGAGGGAACTGGGCCAGAGTAACCAAACGCCAGCCCTGCCCTATCTGCCACAAGAGCGATTTTTGCGAAGTTTCCAGTGACGGCCAAACTGCCCACTGTATGCGTATCGCCAGCGACCAGCCTTTAGCCTTCCGCCAGGGTGGCTGGCTGCATAACATTGGCTTTGCCCACAATGAAGCCACTGGTGCTGATCTGCTTCCTTCCAAGATTAATCAATCATTGAATACTATAACCAGAGAGTCGCTAGTTGTATTACCTCTTGCTTCAGTTGGTGAGAGGAATAAGGCTATTTCCGGCTTACTGGAGCGGCTAGAGCTATCTGAACAGCACCAGGCATACCTGACCGAAGAAGGCTTTAGTGCTGAGAAAGCCCGGCAACTGGGCTATCGTACCTTGCCTGCTAAAGGCCGGGACCGCCTGGTTAGAATGATTATAGAAACTGTCGGAATAGAAACCGCCCGGCAGTTAGCTTTCATATTCGAGAAAAAGGGTAAGGCCGACAGCCGTTATTTTCAATTCGCAGCTCCACGAACCGAGATTTTACTTATTCCAATTAGAGACAAAGACGGAA
>JAYSYV010000439.1:0-1839 GCA_043727245.1 Chloroflexota bacterium
TGGAATTCTTATCTGGGAGAAACCAGGGTAGAACGAGCTACCCGCTTTTACCAGGCGTTGCAAAAAAGCGGAATTAATGCTACCTTCAACATCTTCCCCGGTATAGGCCATACTGTTTGCACCGATATGAAGCGAGATGGATTTGCCTTTTTCAATAAACTTTTGGGGTAAGACTTCTCGAAATGATGCCGTCAGAGACGGGCTTACCGGCCCGTCTCTTTAATATTTTAAACTGTCTTAAAACTAGAGTAATGATACAGTCTAAAAACTATAAAAATTTAAGTTTGCTGGCGCTAGTATTAATTTTTACGGCTCTTTTAGCCGGTTGTGGTGATGGGGACATCCTTAACCTGGGAGTACAGGCTGCCACCACCGGAACTACTTCAACCGATCCAACCAATCCCACATCGGCGGCAATTACCACAACCGGGGCCATCGCTACCACCGGTAAAACTACCCCTAACCCAACCCTGGCGAATACGCCCACACCAAAATCAACCAGTACGCCAGTGCCACCCACAGCCACCCCTTACCCTACCCCTAAATTAAATATACCGCTGGTAGGTACGCCGGTCGCGGTTGAATTTACGGGCAAGGGCCAGGTAACTGAGCGCCAGTTCTACAGCCCCGATTTGAAGAAAAATGTGTCCTACCGGATTTACCTGCCCCAGAGATATAGCTCCAGCCAGACACACTACCCAACCCTTTATATGCTGCATGGTTTTAGCGGCAAAATAGATGAATGGATGTGGTACGGCATCATGGGCCGGGTGGATGACCTGATTAGTAGCGGTAAAATTAAACCCTTGCTGATTGTGTTACCCGAAGGGGACCAGGAATACTGGGTTGACCACCCGAACGATGGCCCCAGGTGGGGCGATTATACGGCCCATGAGGTGGTTGACCACATTGATGGCAACTACCGGACCATTCCGTTAAAGGAAAGTCGGGCGCTTGGCGGCCTGTCGATGGGAAGCACCGGAGCCTTACAGATTGCCATGAATTATCCCGGCATCTTTGGGGTAGTAGGGGCGCACAGCCCGGCCATGCGAACTTATGCTCAAAAATTACCCTGGTGGGGCGACCAGGACTGGTATGACCACATTGACCCGGTAACATTAGCCAGGACCAGCAACGCTCTTTACGACGTGAAGCTGTGGATTGATGCCGGGACTGAGGATAGTGCCTGGCGAGCGCGTGATCTTGAGCTAAAGCAAATCCTGGAAGACCGCAAGATTCCTTTTACCTGGACTGAGTGGCCGGGAAACCATGAGGCGAGTTACTGGACCGCCCATATGGTGGAATATCTCAATTTCTATGCGTCAGCCATATCTTACGGGAAATAAAAGATACTTGCTGGTTCGTTAAATCTAACAATAAAAAGGAGTAGAGCTGGTAAATCCACAACTCTACTCTTTTTTATTACTCACTCTACAAAAGCCAAAATCTCACAGGGTTGCTAGGGCTTAATATTCTCGGTCTCACGATATTTCAAGAGTTCGGCGTAAGCGGTCTCGCCACGCGCTTTTAACGCTTTTTCCCAATCTTTACGGTAGGGCCGGAGAGTTTCAACAATCGTTTGAGCTATGGCTACATTTCTAAACCATTTCCGGTCAGCCGGTACAATGTACCAGGGCGCACTTTCCTTGCTGCATTTTTCTAGCAAGTCTTCATAAGCTTTCTGATAATCATCCCAGAAATAACGCTCTTTGTAGTCACCTGCGTTAATCTTCCAGCGTTTATCAAGGTCATCTTCGCGGGCCTGGAGGCGTTCGGCTTGCTCCTCTTTGTTGATGTGCAGGAAGAACTTCAAAATAATAGTGCCGTTGTCAGCCAGGA
>JAYSYV010000440.1:0-1839 GCA_043727245.1 Chloroflexota bacterium
ACGCCGTGTTGTCCGGCCCCGGTTTCGGCAATAATGCGCGGCTTGCCCATGCGCCGGACCAGCAAAGCCTGACCGAGGGCATTATTTATTTTGTGAGCGCCGGTATGGGCCAAATCTTCGCGTTTGAGGTAAATTTGTGCGCCGCCCAGGTGAGCCGAAAGGCGTTTGGCGTGGTATAGGGGGGTCGGGCGGCCTACATAGTGCCGGAGAAGACCGGCCAATTCAATCGCGAAATCGGGGTCGGCTTTAGCTTCGGCGTAAGCCGTTTCTAGTTCGGTCAGGGCAGGCATGACCGTTTCAGGGGCGTATTTACCGCCAAAGGCTCCAAAGTGACCGCCCGCATCGGGCATGTTATAAGTCTTGTTTTCGGTAACTTCCCCATTAAGATTTTGAACCATAAGATTATTCCTTATTTTTTATTTTATTTAGCGGCAAGACCGGACCGACTGGACGGCTTTGCAGAATTGTTCGATTTTGAGCGGGTCTTTGAGGCCGGGCGAGCCGCTTTGCTCAACCCCGCTGCTGACATCCACTCCCCAGGGCCGGACCTGACGGACTGCTTCGGCGACGTTGACCGGAGTAAGTCCACCGGCCAGTAAAACCGGAAACCGGGCGGCAATGGCCTGGGCGGCTTGCCAGTCGCCCGTTTCGCCAGTACCGCCATACATACCCTGTTTGTGGGTATCTAGCAAAAGCGTGACATTCGATAGTTCGCCAAACGGCGCGGCCAGTTCGAGGGCTTCCGCCGGACTGATACTGACCGGCAACCGCAAGGCCCGGATAACAGACCGGACCTGGGCCACCCGCGCCACCTGGGCCGGTGTTTCATCACCGCTGAGTTGCAGGTAAGCCAGCTTATACTTATCGGCGTGTGCAGACATTTCGGCCAGCGAAACATTCACAAACAGCCCGACCAGGGCCGGTCCCTGGTCTAACTCGGCCAAACTGGTGGTCAATTCAGTGGCGGCTTCTTCCGACAAAAAGCGCGGACTGGGTGGATAAAAGACCAGGCCCAGCAAATCGACCCCACTTTCGGCGGCCTTACGGGCCATTTCGGGGGTCTTGATGCCGCAGATTTTGATTTTTACTTCCGATGTCAAAGTTTCTATTGTGTCCTTATTAACTCAGGCGAACAATTCCGCGATTTTACTTTCTAGTCTGCCAGTATCCAGCCCCGCATCGGTGGAGGCGGCCCGGACCAGCGTTTCCCCGATCAGGACGGCTTTGGCTCCCTGGCGGTAGACGGTTTCAATACCGGCTCTGGTGGCGATACCGCTTTCGCTGACCAGCAAGCCGCTAAAATCGGGTGGCAGATGAGCCGCAATCTGGCCGGTAGTCGCCAGGTTTACCTCGAAAGTCTGCAAGTTGCGGTTGTTCACCCCGATAATCTGCGCCCCTAATTGCAAGGCCCGGTCCAGTTCGGCGGTATCGTGAACTTCCACCAATACCCCCAGGCCCAGGTCGCGAGCCAGGCTATATAGGTCGCGGGCCTGTTCATCGGTCAGGGCGGCCATGATTAAAAGCAGAGCGTCCGCGCTGTAAGCCCTGGCCTGCCAGACCTGATACGCGTCTAAAATGAAATCTTTTCGTAGAACAGGGATATGTCCGCCAGAGGCGGTTTTGGCAACCTGTAGGTAATCCAAATGGCCCTGGAAAAACGTTTCGTCGGTCAGGACCGAAAGAGCCGAAGCCCCGGCCCGCTCGTAAGCCGCACCCAGACGAGCCGGGTCGAAATCAGGGCAGAGTAAGCCCTTGGAGGGTGAAGCCTTCTTGATTTCAGCAATCAGGGCCACCGGACCATTCACTCGCGGCTGGCGCAAAGCTCCTTCAAAATCTAGG
>JAYSYV010000441.1:0-17395 GCA_043727245.1 Chloroflexota bacterium
TTGGGCGGCTCTTACATGGTCGAAGCCCTCACCAACGAGATGGAACGCGGCTTCTACGACTACAAGCGCAAGATTGACGCGCTGGGCGGGATGCTGCCGGCCATCTACCAGGGCTATCCTATGAGAGAAATCGCCGACGCTTCCTTCCGCTTCCAGGAAGAAATGGACAGCAAGAGCCGGATTATGGTCGGGGCTAATGAATATCTCGAAAACGAGCCTTTGTCTATTCCAATCCTGACGATTGACCCCAAAGGCTACGAACGCCAGTGCCAGCGGTTAGCCCGTTTGCGCCTGGAACGGGACAACATCAAAACCTCAGCGGCCCTGGAGAAATTGCGCTCTCAGGCGCTTTTGGGCCAGGAAAACATGATGCCGCACCTTATAGACTGCTGCAACGCTTACGCGACCCTGGGGGAAATCGCGAACGTGCTGCGCGTAGTTTATGGCGAACACAAAGACCCATCAATCGTTTAACATTACTTCAAGGGGAACGGTGAGTACACACGAAAAAGATAGCGCCGGGTTTTATCGCCTGGCGCAACTGGACGATATTCCGGAAGATGATATGCTTCAGGTTCCAATGGAAGATGAAGGGGTCGAACTGGAAGTAGCCCTGACTAGAGTCGATGGGGAACTTTACGCCTTCCGGGATGTCTGCCCCCACATGGCCTTTCCGCTCAGTGTCGGCTACCTGGAAGGGACCAAATTACACTGTGTCGGGCATGCCTGGACCTTTGACCTCAAAACCGGCAAAGCCCTTATACCACCGATTAAGAAAGGTCTGAAACTCTACGAAACCAGGCTGGACGGTAACGCGGTCTGGGTAAAAGTGGACCCCCTGTTTTAGGGGGTTAGTTAGAATTGCCAGCCTGTCTGCTGGCTTTTTGCATGTCGCTATAAGTTAAAACTCCATCAATTACCGGGATATTAGAATTGCCGACAATTCGATACCATTGATTATTTTTCCAAACCCAACTTTCCAGGATGCTGACCACCCGAATATCCCCATTAAAGCCTTTGATGGCCCGGCTAAACCGGACGGTCCCGCGCTTGCCATCCTGGCTCAACCAGGCATCATCTACGTCTGACTCGGCCACAGTATTACTGCCTTTAGCGGGTTTAGCGGTTAAATGGGCTTTTACAGCCGCATCAATCTGGTAGGGTTTGGTAACAACCGGCTCGATCAGATTGTCCAGGATGGTCCGAAATTCGGCTTCATTCGCCGGAGGAGCGGCAATTACTTTGCGGAAACTGGCCGCTCTTATTTTTAATGCCTCAATCCGGGCCTCAACTTCTTGTTCTGAAAGCATTTAGCACTCAACCTTTTTTGTTATGTAAATATGGTGGGTTTGCAGGTAAACGGGTAGCTTTTCCTTCAAACGAGGGTTTCTCGACTAGCCAGGCCCGGTTTACTTTTTGGTCTTGAAAAACTTCTCAATATCGGCAATCAATTTGGCGAGATTTTCGCTCATACCGAGCATTGGCGGTAAGCTGGTGGTATTCAAACGGCGCAGCACCGTGATAATCTCGCCCATCATTTGATTGTTGGCCGGTCCAATCGCCAGGATGTCTTCCAGTTCCCTGGCCCACTGGGTCTGCCTGGCCCGACGCAGCGTGTCGGCCATTTTCTGGGTAATCTCTTTAAGCTCGTTTGCATCCAAACTATTGCTCCTTCGCAGTTAGATTGTAAATAACCTGCCTAGTTTACCAAGTACTGGCCTTAAAGACAATCCAAACCCGGCCAATATCATATAATTTATAAATGTGAAACTATAATATAGTATAATAGCAAGGATAATTGTTTCCCTGAATTTTACCGAAATATTTTATAGTTACCATTTAAGACAAGGTTCTTTTCTTCTCTACAAAATATGGATTTCCTTGGAGATTAAGTTATTGTCAAATGAAATTTACGCAACTCTGTATAGTAATATTACGATTGATAAAGACGATTTACTTCCAAAAATTGATAAGGTTAAATCACCCCTAATAAAACCTTATGCTGAGCTTTTTAAAGAAAATATTGATACTGTTAGCAATCTTTTAGCCTTACCTGCCAGGCTTGCTTCTCATAGTTTTATCTATTATGCTATTATTAAAAGTTTGGCGGATTCAGGCCCAGATGTTGACGTAGAAAAATTTGCAACCAATTATTATAATAAATACTATAACCAAGAAGGTAGGAAGAAAGTAATAGAAATTACTATTCCTTTTCTAAGTAAATTATTACCTTATGAATCTGAATTAACAAAATCTATTCAAGCATTACTTTATTCGGCAGTTTTAAATACTTGGTCAAGTTTTGAAAAATTGGCTAATAATGTATGGTTATCATTAATCACACAACCTCAGTACAAACAGACAAAAAAAGTAAGTACTTATGCCTTTTCAAGTATTGGGCGAATTAATCAAGCATATAAGGATATAAGCCTTGAAACCACTATAAAAGTAGTTACAAACAACCCAGATTTATTACTGCTCGAAAAGACACGCCATCTTATTGCACATCAGCAAGGCATAATGGACCAAATATATAAGGATGTACTTGGCATCATTACTACACCTACGAATACTTTATCCTTTACACCAATTGGTGAGGCTGTTTTTATTAATATGGAACTAGAAAGACAGTTTATCGAAACAGTGTTGAAAGCTGGGTACGATTTAATCACTTCAATTGATAACATACTTAATCCAATTAAGTAATATTCTTTGTACTTATCAAATTAAAACTTTAAATTCTTTGGCGGCCTGCCGGGCCACTTTCCAGCGTCGCCAGACCGGCGGCAAGATGGGATGTAACAGGTGGTGATAGACCCAGGCGGTCGCCCGCAAAATTCTTTCTTCGCGCTTGCCAACCTTGAAGCCGTAAGCCTGCCGTAAAGAGAGCGGCAACATTCCGCCGACCAACAACCTGGCATACCACTGCAAAGCTCGACCTAACAGCGGAACCGGTAGCTTTTCCAGTACATAATCGGCCAGTTGGTGGGCCTGAGGTCCGGCGATCAGGACACCGCTAGCCAGCATTTCGGTCATGTAAGCCTCTAATTCGGCCTGGCTTTCCGGGAAGTAACCCAATGGTGCGCCCAGGAGCGGCGCGACAAAGCTGGCGTGCTTTAGATATTCATCTTTTTCGGCGCGGTTGAGCGGCCCGACAAACATTTCGTAAGTCTGAAACATCGAATCAGCAAAGGTAGCGTGGACCCACTTCAAGAGTTCGGGATCGCGGGCCGAGTAGCGCTGTTGGCCTTCGTCCTGGCCGTTCACCCGGTCGTGAATAGTATCTATGGCGTGGGCGGCTTGCCAGGCGGTCTGGGTCGAGCCGTAAGTCAAGGTTAGCATCCGGTTTAGGGTGTTCAGGAAACGCTGCAACTTGGCGGCGGGCGAACTGGAAAAGTGGCTGTGCTGACCCACTCCGGCAGCGACTTTAGGATGAGCGATTTGCATCAGGATGGCCCGGCCCCAGCCCAGCACCATAATAATTTCGCCATTGACACGCCAGGTCACAGACCGTGGACTGCCCTGCAAGGCCGGGTTAGCTTTAATCATTTGCTCAAAGGCCGCAAAATCCATTGCATTAGAGGCGGGCGGCCACTTCTCAGTGGTCGCGCTGTCCGGCCCGGTAGGGGAGGGAAAAGGTAAATCAGCCATTGGAAAGTGCTTTCTAGGGATAAGTCCCATTTAAAAACCGGGGCAATCCACAAAATTACCCCGGTTTAAATATAGCACTTGTCAGACCAGATTAACTTGTCGCAAAATTAACAGCAGAATAGAAAAATCTAAAACGGAAACTTACAGGTATGTTACGAATAAACTAAGATACCGTGATGGTTAATATACAGAGGAATATGAGAATAAAAAAATAGGTTAAAAGTAATCCTGACAGATAATATTAAATCCCTAAACGAAAAAGCCCCGGACCTTACTGTTGGGTAAAGGTCCGGGGCTTTTTCTTGGCTTAAAGGATTAATTGATTTGTGAAAAAACTACTGGATAGGCCGCTCGCCCAGGGTTATTTCCACGCTGTGAGGCTGGCTGTTGCCACCGTTAGACTGCGGCGAAACCACTTGTAGGGTAATTTTGTCGCCCGGCTTGTGACCGTTCAAAATCTGACCCAGGGCCGACTCACCAATCAACTGTTTGCCATCGGCGGAAGTAATAATGTCGCCAACTTTGAGGCCAGCCTTGTCCGCCGGAGTACCGGACTGGACTGTGGTCAGGACAGCCCCTTCTTTGAGAGAAACCCCCAGTTGGCTGGCAATGGCCGGGGTTAGCGGCTGGTAGGAAATGCCCATATAGGCGTGACTGACTTTACCGTTCGCCACCAGTTGCTTGGCAATATCCTTGGCCTGATTGATTGAGATGGCAAATCCGATACCCTGGGCCTGTACACCCGGTTCAGCCTGCCCGGCTCCGAGGGTGTTGATACCGATAATCTGACCCTGCAAATCTACTAACGGACCACCACTGTTGCCGGGGTTAATCGCGGCATCAGTCTGGATTAGACCGTAAAGAGTTGGGCCAGCAGTCGCAGCCCCGGTCGCGCCGGTAGTACCCGGTTCGGCCACGCTCCGGTCCAGGGCGCTTACTACCCCGGAGGTAACAGTCGGGCCACCCGGCAGAGCCAGGGCGTTACCAATCGCTACCAGGCCGTCACCGACGTGCAGCGAGGCGGAATCGCCCAGTACGGCTATCGGAATAGTATCTTCTTTAGGGTCAATCTTGATTACCGCCAGGTCAGTCATCTGGTCCTGGCCTACCAGCGTAGCCGGATAAGAACGGCCATCCGGCAAAGTAACCAGAAGCGCGTCCGCGCCGATAACTACGTGCGAGTTAGTCAGGATGTAACCGGCTTTATCATAGATTATACCGGAACCGACCCCGGTTTCAACCGGGTCAGTGCTGGTAGTACGGCCATTCCGCGAACCAAGTTGGCTGGTTGCTTTTTGTAAGTTAGAAACCTGGACTACTGCCGGTTTCACTGCTTCGGCCACTTGCCGCACCGAAAGCTGAGTTCCGGCAGCAGGTTGGACAGCGGCTACTGGCGCACTCGTGGTAGTCCCGGTCGGAGCAGTAGGAGCAATTGTATTGGCTGGAGCAGCCGCAACCGGATTAATCGCCGGGGTATTTACATTCTGGCTTTTGTTATTATTCAAAAGGAATACAGCCACCACAGCTATGATAGCTACCAGGAAAATCCCGTTAATTACAGTCAGCAGGGCCATGTTGCTTTTGCGTTTGGGCTGGACAGGCTGGTTGACTGCGGGACTGACCGGTAAAGTGCGATAGTCCGTGGTATAGCCGCCTGAAGCCACCGGAGAATTATAAGGATTAGTAGGGCTGGCTACCGACGACCGGTAAGGGTTGGTATTCGGGACCGGAGCGCCATAAGAATTGGTAGAGTCGCCGGGTGAGGTATAACCTCCATCAGCCGGGGACTGGTAGGGATTGACCTGGGTTCGGTTAGGGGACTGTCCAGAATAAATTTCCTGCCAGTAAGGATACCGGGAAGTATTAGCTTCCGGCTGGCGATATTGGCCGGTCTGGTTGCTACTAAGGTTCTGCCCGTTCGCTACCGGGGGAATCACAGGACTAGATTGATTGGACGGGTTTCCCGGTATTTCCTGGCCGTCCGGTTGAGTTGGATAGCGGTCTTCTGACATTGTAAAATCCCCTCATTACTTGATAATAGTTCTGGCTCAGAGCCAGTTTCCGTTTTTAGTATTGTTACTTAATTTATATGGCATAATAGAGGCCGCAAACCTTCTTCCAAGGGTGTTGGCCCAAATCTTTATTCAACCTTTAACAATTACATAGTACTCTACAGGTGTAAACCAGGCGTTGGAAATGTATGAATAAGTTATTACTTATTTGTAAAATGATTGTTACAGGGGAATAGGATTTTCAAGATGGATTGCCGGGTTGGTTGTGGGGCATGCTGCATCGCTCCTTCAATATCCACTCCCTTGCCGGGAATGCCCGAAGGTAAACCGGCGGGGGTGCGCTGCGTGCAACTTACGCCCGATAACCGCTGCCGCCTTTTCGGCAAACCGGAACGTCCGGCGGTCTGTGTCAGTCTTCGACCTTCGGAAGAAATGTGCGGCACTTCTTCTACGGAAGCCTTGAACTGGTTAAATTGGTTGGAAGAAGCTACAAAGCCGGGAAGCCGGGAGCGTTAAACGTGTAAACCCACTACCTACTTTTCATTAGTAAGCAATTTATGGTAATAAATAGCTCTATATAAAAATTTGTTATTTAGACCAAACTTAATGAGATGGAGGAACTAATGGAAAGTCGAGAAATTAATAAAGTATGGACGGTCAAGCCTCAGCAAGAAAGTCCGATACATAAAGTTGGGATGGTGCTGGAACCGGGCAATTACCACGAATACGACCCGTTCTTGTTTATGGCGGAAGATTGGTTTCAGCGTGGGGTGTTTGATTTTCACCCACACCGGGGAATGGAAACTGTAACCTATATTATCGAAGGCATTCTTGAGCATACTGATAACAAGGGTGGGGCCGGAAGGCTGGAGGCCGGGGATACCCAGTGGATGACCGCCGGGCGAGGCATCATTCATAAAGAAGACCCGGCTGAAGGCGTAACCGTCCATAGCCTGCAACTCTGGGTCAATCTGCCCGCCAGCAAAAAAATGACCGAGACCCGTTACCAGGACTTGCAAAGCCAAAATATGTCGGTCCGCCAGGAAGAAGGGGCCAGGATTCGGGTCTTCTCCGGTTCCTCCGGCGATGTTACCGCCGCCACCGAGAACCATGTCCCAATCACTATGGTCGAAATAACCCTGGAAGCGGGAGCAACCCTAACCCAGGACTTGCCGGGCAGCTATAACGGTTTTATTTATGTTCTGGAAGGGAGCGGCACTTTTGGCGCAAACCAGACTATAGGCAAGAAAACCCAGGTGTTGTGGACCAACCCGACCGGGAAAGACGAGAAAAGTGAAATCAGCATCACCGCCAGCGAAAAGCTTAAAGTGGTCCTGTTCGCCGGGCAGCCTCTCCGGGAAACTGTCGTGGCCTATGGACCGTTCGTAATGAATAGCGAACAAGAAATCCGGCAGGCGTATGCCGATTTCCGCTCCGGCAAGTTTAACTGAGAAAAGTAGTCAGTGAATCAGGTTAAAGCCTCTCACAGTTAACGGTTGTCCGGTAAACGGTGAACTTTCTACCGGCTAAAATTGCAATAAAAAAGCCGGACTCTGTGTGAGTCCGGCTTTTTACTACTTATGATTTAATCTCCGAAGTCTACGGTCCAGTACCAGTTGTAAGTGCTGCCGGGAACCTGTACACGAGCTACCCCAATCCGGGTGAACTGGGGCCGCAACATGTTTTCATTGTGGCCGGGAGAGTTCTTGAACTGAGTGAAGGTATCGGCGGCGCTGCTCTTACCGGCTGCGATATTCTCGCCCATCCAACCGCCCTTGTAGTTAAAGTCGGCCAGCCGTTTGAAGGGGTCACGGCCCATACTGTCGGTGTGAGAGAAGTAATTTTTGTCGCCCATATCCTTCGACATCCAGTTAGCAGCCTGTTCCATATTCGGCTGGTAGGTCAGTTCGCCCTGGCCGTTAGACTTGCGGTAGTTATTGATAGTCTGTACGAAAGCCTGTTCCTCGCCGTCCAGCGGGGCCGCAGTGGCAACCTGGGCCGGAGCCGCACTCTGAGGAGCCGGGGCGGCAGCCGGGATAGAAGCCGGAGCCTGGCCGTTGTAGCGCCAGTTGAAGTAATGCAGTCCAATGTTGCCCATCTCAACCTGCCATGCGGCATCGTTTGAAGGGGTGTAAGTCAGTACGCGCCTCTGGAACAGTTGTACCAGGACCATCTTGCTCTGTCCACCTACGTTGAACTGGCTCCAATAAGCTTCCGAGATAGGGTAGCCCAGGGCAAAAGTCCAGTTCGAGCCGGGGATGTTCTGCATCCAGTTCCACAGCACTGAGGGAACATTGTGCCTGGTCTGCGGTTCGTAGTAAGCGTAGTTAGTCGCCATCGGCGGCTGAATTTGGCTGACCTGGCCGTTGCCGTTGACGCTATCTTTCAGAGCCTGGCCGGCCCGGTTGCCAGCAAAGTTGCCGCTGGTAACGGTTAAGCCAGCCAGGGAAGCGTAAGTGGGGCCGCCGTTGTTGGTAAGATCGCCAGCGACGGGGATATTGGCCGGAGAGCGGTTCTCGAAGCGATTGTCGCCATACTGCATCTTGCCGGAAACCAGTTCAATGGTCAGAAGGCCGTTGCTGACGAACCACTGGCTGTTGCGGTCCACGTCAGGGTCGTTGATTTCCATACGGCTCTTGTCGAAATACTGGACCATACGGTTGCCGTTCGGCTTGGCCTCGTCGTAGCCTTCGTAACCGGCCCAGGTAGGATCCGCGCCCCACAACCAACTGCGGGCCTGTCCGGCGGCTACCGGGCTATCACCCTGCTGCCAGATTTTCTCAAAGGCGTTGTCGCCAAAACCGCTGGCAGCATTGGCTTGTCCGGTCGAGCTAAAAATCCCGGCGGCCAGAGCAACAAACAGCATCAAAGCTACGAAAAGGTTTGTTAAAGAAAATGACTTTTTAATACGGTTCGAGGGGTTATTAATAGAAAACGAAGAATATGAAGAATAAGATGAAATCACTTTCTGCCTCCAAATTAGAACTAGTAGTCCCAAGGGAGGCGGAAAATTTTATTGCCTCCCAGGTAACCTGGCTGACTCCTGAGAGTCCCATGGCTTTGCGTCCCAACCTCGCGGCTGGTTTGCCTTTTTCTGAGTTATTTGCAAACAGTTATATTTCAATAACTATCTGACTAGATTGTATCCCCATGTTGCTGTCTAAATAGAGTATAGACAATCAACCTTAAGAAACAGCTTACCTCTTTCAAATTGCTAAATCCATAGGACTTTTAGTAGATGTAGCAGGCGACTTGGACCCAGGATTTAGGTTCCAGTTGAGTGTTTCTCATAGCATTCTACTAAGCATTTAGTAGACCGTTGCCGTGTCATAAGCTCACAAAAGCCTGGATATAGGTAAAAGGTAGGGGGTCTGGAACGGTCAAAAGTCCTTATAAGGATATAGGACATAGGCGTTGAACGGGGTGGGTAATTCGGCCAGGATAAGATAAATATGTAAGACAGGCGGTTAAAGTCGAACCGTCCCATAAAGTAACAACCAGCTTTTGGATAAACTTCCTGGCAATTGGTCCACCGGAGTCTGGCGAGCTTTAGCCTAGCTCTGGCGGTAACGGCCCTCGAAATACTCCCGGACCACCTGGCTATGGGTATCAAAAGCCATTGGCTCAGGCCGGGTGATAATCAGGCGCTCGGTAGCTTCACTGCTGGGCTGGAAGGGCGGCAAGTCGGCCAGGGTCCGGGGTTGGGCCAGGCCGAAAATCAGGACGGTGGCATGCCCACCGGAAAAGACTCTAACTTCGCGCACCTCCGCCGGGTCAATGATTACGCCAGTTTCCTCGAAAAGCTCTCGCGCCGCCCCGGCCTGCCAGTTTTCATCATCAAAGTCAATGTAGCCACCCGGTAAACCGAGTTGCCCGATGCCGCGCTCGTTCCCGGCCCCACGCCGAATGACTAACAAACCCGCATCCACCGGCAGCAGCACCACCGCTACCGGGATAGGATTGCGGTATGTCACCTGACCACAACGCTGGCACTGGCGCGGCCAGGCTTGACCGGGTGTGAAAGGGTGGCCGCAATAAGAACAATGCGAATTTTTCTCAGGCATAAATTTAAGTTTTCCTTTACCCTACCAGGAATCCAGCCGGGAACGGATCGTCGGGGTCCAGGACCAACTGGTTAAAGCCGGTTATCCAGGCTCGCCCTTCAATAGTCGGTATCACCCCCCGCACCTCGCTATTCAGGTTTACTTCTTCGACCAGTTCGCCGGTAAAAGTTGTGCCAATCAAGCTTTCGTGGACAAAAGGCTGGTGCAGGCTCAACTGGCCCCGGCCATAAAGCTGGGCCATGCGGGCGCTAGTACCGGTCCCGCAGGGCGAACGGTCAACCGTACCAGGATAAATAATAACGGCGTTCCTGGCAGCGGCCCCGGCGACCTGGGCCGGGCCGGTAAATAAAACGTGCTTCAGTTCGTTGATGCCGGGATTAACCGGGTGTTCAATCGGGATTTGCTCGGAAGTTGCCGCCATTATCCGCATACCGGCTTCAATCAAGGCAGGGGTCAGACGCGGTTCCAGGGATAGCCCCACTGCATCGGCGGGTAAAATAGCGTAGAAATTGCCGCCGTAAGCCAGGTCCAATACCAGCGGGCCAAAACCTGGCACGTCTACGGTCACATCCTGGCGATAGAGAAAGGCCGGAACATTGCGGATTTTAACCCGCTTGACCTTATCATTTTCGATAGTCGCTTCGGCTCGGACGAGGCCAGCGGGAGTATCCAGGGTCACGTAGGTGATGGGTTCGACCCTGGGCAAGAGGCCGGTTTCAAGGGCCACCGTGACCGTGCCGATAGTGCCGTGGCCGCACATGGGCAGACAGCCGCTAACTTCAATAAAAACTACTCCCAGGTCAGCTTCCGGGTTAGTCGGGGGCAGCAGGATTGAGCCTGACATTGAGCTATGTCCGCGTGGCTCGAACATGAGGCGCGTCCGCAGGTAATCAAGATGTTCCTCAACATAGCGCTTCTTTTCAAACATGGTCTGGCCCGGCACTGGACCAAACCCGCTGGTCACAACACGGGTCGGCATTCCCTCGGTATGCGAGTCTACCGTCGTTATTAATTTATCAAAACGCACTTTATCTCCTTCGGCAGAAGTTTTAAAAGATTAATCCGCAAATTCGGGTTCAATAAACCCGGCTCCCTCCTGGGGTAATACGTTCAGGCCGGGCCGGGCCGGGGTAAGACAGGCCCGCTGGTTGAGGCGGCCTTCTATCACCACCAGGCAATCGAAGCAGATACCGATACCACAAAATATACCCCTGGGCCGACCGCCCTGGCGAGTAAGCCTGAAAGTAGAGATACCAGCCGCCAGTAAAGCCGTACCGATAGTTTCACCGGGATAAGCTGTGACTAGCTGGCCCGCGAAGCTAAACTCAAAAGGTTCGCCCCGCTCTATTTCCGCCGCTTCAAAGGGCGGTTTTATCCTTAAATCTGACATTTTTTATTTCGTTTTACGTTTAACGGGCCAATTCTCCCAATGGGACAGGCCGGACGATAGGCCGGTTGCTGAAAGAGCCAACATCGGCAGGGTCGCGCCCGGTCATACTGGCGGTGATTGCGCTGACCACCGGACCGCAAACCCGACCCTGGCACAAACCCATGCCGCAGCGAGTCGTTAGCTTGACCGCCTTGACGTTTTTAAGGTCGTATTCCGTGATAGCGGCCTGGACCCGGCCCAGGGTAACTTCCTCGCAGCGACAAATCACCGTTTCTGGCGTGGCCCAGGTCAGCCAGCCCGGTTTCAGAGCAAACATGCGGTTGAGCGTTCCGGCGAAAGTCTGCGCCTGCCGGACTTCGGCCTGGTATGCTGCCAGGCGAGAGGCCATTACACCTTGTTGTGTTAGTGGATAGTCCAGGTCCAGGGCGGCAGCCAGACCGGCCACGGCTCCCTGAGGTAAGGCCACCGCCGACCCGCCAATGCCGCAAATCTCACCGGCTACATAAACACCGGGCCGGGTGCTTTGCTGGCGAGCATCGTGGACCGCGAAAGAAGCGACCTGGATTGGTTCGTAGCGGTGTTCGCAGCCCAAAAGCTGGGAAAGGTCCAGCGAGGGACTAAACCCATAACCAACCCCAACCGTATCCGCATCCAGGGTTTCCAGGCTACCCGGCACAATCGTCCAATCTGCATTAAGTCGAGCCACGCCCACTTGCTCGACTCGCTCCCGGCCTTCAACCCGGACCACCGCCCGGCCAAACTGATAAGGTACACCGTGACGGCGCAAGACGCGCAGATAACCGGCCCCTTCCCCTAATTTAGACCGGCCAGACCAGACCGAAGGACTGTAACGCAGGATATCGCGGGGCCGGGTCGCTTCAAAGACCCCCACGATATTAGCGCCACTTTCGGCCAGCAATGCCGCTACCGGCAGCAGGAACGGCCCCGAACCGGAAAGCACAATCTTGCGGCCTGGCAATACTCGCTGGCTCTTTGCCAGGGTCTGGATTGCCCCGGCAGTCATCACCCCAGGCAAGTCCCAACCTGGAAAAGGTAAAGCCCGGTCGTGCGCTCCAGGAGCCAGGATAACTTTTTTAGCTCGCAATTCCAGACTGCCCTGGTCGGGCCGGTAGCAATGCAGCGAAAACCCGACCTCGCCAGCATAGGCGGTCCAGACGGTCGTATCGGTCAGCAGGGTCAGCCGGGGACTTTCCCCGACCACCCCGAAAAGCGTCTGGGCCGGAGTATAATCGTGGTGCAAGCGGCCCGGCCTTTTCGCCCGGAAAGCCTGGGGGGTTTGCTTGAAATACTGGCCTCCTGGGCGGGAATAGCTATCCACCAGGGCAGCGGTCGCGCCAGCCGCCGATACCTCGCGAGCCGCCGCCAGACCAGCCGGTCCTGCGCCAACTATCGCAATATCTACTTCGAGTAATTCGATTTCCGGGGTTTTCATTATTAACCTGATGAGATAGACTTTAAACTAATCTTCTGCCGACTGACTGCCGGCAACTAATTCTAAGTTTACACCTTCTTGAAGTGCTTTGCATACAAATGTCCGCTTGCGGGCTTTAGTGAAAATAGGGGTATAATAGCCACAAGTTAAGAAAGAAGGTTTTTAATTTTTATGGCACAATCCAGCGGTTATAAAAAGTTTTACCAGGCCCGTTATGACGAATGCAGCCTTTTCGGTTTCCTGACCCCCGCCGCGACAGTGCGCTATTTACAGGACATCGCAGTTTTACATTATAATTCGGCCAACCTGGACGAGGGCGGCCACTGGATAGCCCGTCGAACAATTATAGATTTCCACCAGCCTATCCCGGCTTATTCCAACCTGGAATTGCAAACCTTTGTAGGCGGAACCAGCAAGGTGACATCGCAGCGAAATTACGAGCTGCGCCTGGAGAATGGCGAACCAGTCGTGACGGGCCGCACGACCTGGGTCTACCTGGGACCGAACGGGCGGCCAGCCCGTATCCCACCAAGTTTCATAGCTTATTTCTGGCCGGATGGCCCGGCTCCGATGGCAGATGACCCGGATTGGCCTGCCTGGTCTGACCGTCCAACAGCTATCATTCGCCAGAAAGTCCGCTTTTCCGACCTGGATATACTGGCTCATATGAATAACGCCGCCTACGTAGACCTGCTGGACAACGCCGGGTGGGAAACCCAGGCTGAGACTGCTCTACCCACTTCCGGCCAGTTATTGCCGCTGCATTACGATATTGAGTATCTGGAAAGCGCCCAGTTAGGCCAGGATTTGGAAGTACAGACCTGGCTGGAACCACTTCCCGGTGGAGAATTTAACCGGCTTCAACAGGTTAACCGGGAAGGCCGCCTGATTGCCCGCGCCTGCAGCCGCTGGCAGTGGAAATAACAAATCTGGCGGTGGCACAAAATCCGGCTAGTTGCGATATTGCTTAAAAAGTATGTTGGGAAAGGTTTTCCCGCTAGGAAAAGCAATGATAAGTGAATATAGCACAATCAAAGAACTGGCCGATAGCGCCAGGCAGGACGGTCTGGAAACGTTTGGCGAAGCGGGATTTGCCCGGTTGTGCCTTGAGTTCGAGGACCGCATAAACAGCGATTACGACAAAGCCCTGGCTATCCTGGCCGCCGGGCAAGATGTCAGAGAGATAAATCTGGCCCTGGTCTGGCTGGACGGCAAAGGCTACAGCCTGTTAACAGTAGAAAGGTTAGCCGCAATCCTGTACAAGATTCGGGAGCGTCATCAACCCCACTTTTAACTTTGTTCAGGGCCGACTTTCGCCTCCAGAACTTGCCGGAGTTCGGGGGATAATACAACCCCAAAATGCTGCTCTAATTTTTCAAAGAAAGCGGCCCGGTCCGGCAGCACCTGTTCGACCCGTTCACCTGGCCGGGTAACGATGAACAGTTGGCCGGTCAGGCTGACCCGCCCGCTCGGTTGAGCCAGGCTAATCACCGGACTTTTTGTAAAGCCGGATTCGGGCGAGGTCTGATGATATTGGCACATTTCGTTAAAGTCGGCCAGGTCGTGTGGCTCTACGCTCAAAATAAACTGGTTGGCCCACTCGCCACCTGGCAAACGCTGACTCAAAACCCGGCCTTCCGGTGTTTCTTCCAGGCGATATTCACGGCTTGCTTGAGCCTGCAAGACGGTTTCCTGCCAGCGCAAAGGCTCCCGAAAACTATCTCCAAAGCCCACATCCGCCAGGTAAGGTTCATCTCCAGGTACTTCCACCAACAATGCCAGGTGGTCGAACTCTAATCCCCAACCGCCCGTCTTACGGGCCACACGCCCGGATAAATAAGTCACGCCAAAACCCAGTTTAGCCAATATTGCCCCAAACAGCCCATTTTGCTCGTAGCAAAAGCCGCCCCGCCGCTCTCCGACAATTTTGCGATAGGCGTTTTCAGCCCCGATAGCAATTTTTCGCCCGGCGTGAATATCCAGGTTTTCAAAAGGAACTGCCAGGACATGGGCCAGATGAAGCCCCCGCAAAGTGTCATAATCCAGCCCGACTGGCCCGGTATACCCTATTCTCGCCAGGTAATTCTTGACATTCATCTCTGGGCTACCTCTCAACTTAGTAGTCTGTCAAAGATTCTAAACTCTTTTCTGACTACTGACTATACTACTGGTCAGTCGTTCAGGTTAACTTCCGTCATACTGCCATCGGGCTGCTGGATAAAGACCGCCAGAAACTCGTTTTCGTCGCTGGCTTCATCAGTCCTGGCCTTCATAACTTGAGCGCCGCATTTAAGGCACTTAAACGTTGTCATAAGAGGGCTGGTTTCGGCCATCTCCTGCATTTCGGCCTCTTTACAAACCGGACAAATCATAATTAATTGCTCCTTCAGTTATTTTTCTTCAAGCTGTATTATAATTGAATAATGCTGCTAATTGAAAGGAACTGGATATGCGGATTTCTAAAAGTTGTTATGCCTCTATATCGAAAGTGTTTCGGTCCTACCGGAAGTTAAAGGGCAGGTAATAGGCTCGGCTATGCTAGAATACATGGAGATGGTCGCTCGGTATCTGGAACGGCCTAAGCTCAGGCTCGGAACGTGCCAGTCCATGCCGCGCAATATTGAACTCTATAGCCGGATGGGCTACGAAATTATCTCGACCTGGCCCCATCCCAGGGGCAATTACACAATCGTTTTGATGATGAATAATTTAAACCCTGCCAGCTAAAGGGTTAAACGGAGGCAACCTTATGCCGCTAGTAATCGAACAATTTGAGAGCGAGGCACTCAAAGGCAATCCCCTGAACGACCCACATATCCGCAAAATCCCGGTTTATATCCCACCTTCGTATCGCCGCGACCCATCCCGACGCTACCCGGTAGTTTTCATGCTGCACGGGTTCACCGGCAACAGTTCGATGTGGCTCAATGTCAATCCTTTTTACCAGCCGACCGTACCCGAACGTTACGAGCGGATGATCGCGGAAAAGCACAGCGGCGAGATGATTCTGGTCTTTGTAGATGGCTATTGCGGTCTGGGTGGCAGCCAGTACGTTAATTCCGGCGCGACCGGCCAGTACGAGGATTATGTCGTAAACGAGTTAGTGCCTTTTATTGACGGCAAATTTCCGACCACCGATCTGGCCGAGAAACGGGCCGTCGCCGGAAAATCCAGTGGCGGATTCGGGGCGGTCTACCTGGCCTTGCGCCACCCTGACGTTTTTAGCGCCTTCGCCTCTCATGCAGGGGATATGTATTTTGAGTATTGTTACAAACACGACTTTCCCAAAGCGGTCAACGGCCTGGCCCCTTATGTTTCAACCCCCGACCCGGTGGGGGCTTTCCTGGCGGCGTTCGCGCTGGCCGAACAAAAGGGCAAGTTTATGGATACCCTCAATATCGTGGCAATGGCGGCCTGCTATTCGCCCAACCCCGACAAGAAAGACGGTTTCGAGTTGCCTTTTGACCTCAAGACCGGCGAAATTCGGCCTGAAATATGGGAGAAGTGGCTACAGTTTGACCCGGTTGTAATGCTGGATAATCCCAGGTATTTGGACGCTCTCAAACAGCTTAAAGGCCACTACCTGGATGCCGGTACTCGTGACGAATTTTCGCTGCACCTGGGAGCGCGTATTTTCGCCAAAAAAGCCGCTAGTCTGGGGGTCAAAGTCCATCACGAAGAATTTGACGACGGCCACATGAATATTAACTACCGCTACGACCGCTCGCTGGCCTATCTGTGGCAGATAATTGGCGAGAAAGACTAAGGTAATCGGATAGTTACGGCCTGGGGATGGCCTTCTTCTGGATGCGGAGGGCAATTTGTCGAGTCTGATGAGTGAGGTAAACCCGGCCTTAATCAGCCTGGTTCGTTCTGCCGGGCATAGTCGCCTGGAGTCTTTCCTACTAAAGTTTTGAAATCTTTGATGAAGTGGGCCTGGTCGAAATAGCCCAAATCCAGGGCCATTTTCGACCAGTCCGCCACCGGGCTGGCAGCCAGTTGCTCGGCGGCTTCGTGCAGACGGTAGCGTTTAATAACCCACTTTGGGCTAACCCCCACATACTGGCTGAACAGTCGTTGCAAAGTTCTTTTGGAGAGGTCAAAGCGGTCCACCAGGTCGTCAACCTTGACGATGGTCCGGTCGGTGATAATTCCCTCAAAAACCCGGCCAATCACAGCCAGGTTCTCATCCGGCTGTGGCGACTGCTGGCGCAAGAAATTTTCGGCCAGTTCGAGCATCTTACGCTCATCATCCAGCGCCAAAAGGGCCGTTTCCAGAATTTTGCTTGCTGGCCCGAAGACTTCCGCGACCTCAATTAATTTATCGGTAAAGCTGGAAACCGGCGCTTTTACAAAAGGATGAAAGCCGCCTGCCCTGAACTTGATGCCAAAGACCTGGCCCTGGCCTTCCAGCACGCGGATAAACTTACCGGTGGGTACGCCAAAGATTTGCGAATTATCTTTTTCAAAGACCATGTGAATATTGGGATGAGGTAAGGTTTCCTGGACCTGGGGCGGCTGACCGCGCAAATCCCAGGCCACAATCCAATATTGCTCGATAAAGCAACTCAGGTCAGGCGAAGCCACGTGCCGGGATAGCTGGAAGTTATTTTCACCGGCTTTTTGATTCAAAATCCCCCTGGGTTTCCAGGCTTCTTGCTCTGCCACTGCTTCCACCAAAAATTAGACCTGGTAAATCTGAATAAAGTTGCCGCAGGTATCGTCAAAGATAGCGATGGTGACCGCATCCATCCTGGTAGGCTCCATCCTAAAGACCACACCCAGCTCTTTCATTCTCTCGTACTCTTTTTCTACATCTTCCACC
>JAYSYV010000442.1:0-1838 GCA_043727245.1 Chloroflexota bacterium
TCTGGCTGTTCCTTTGAGACGATCCCACCAGGCTATCCGCCTTGTTTTCGCGTCCCTTCAAGATGCTTTCTTGCCGGGGTTGGTATAATACCAGAACAGCCCGACTTGTGCAAGGGTTTTTGCTATGTATTTTCATCGAATTTCAGAACTTTTGGTTTTTTTACAAACAATAGCCTTTAACTCTCCCCAAATTTCCAATGCTTCTCAATAAACCGGCAACTTATTTTCTCGTTTAGAGTTATAATACAAGCCGGGCAACCAACACCCTGAAGAAACATAGCCTGGCCTTTTTTAGTATTTTGTGGATTACGTGACTACTCCACTGCCCCTAAAGGGGCGTGGCTTCTACCGGACTTTCACCGAGGCGTTGTAGTCCCAACGCAAGTATATTTAGAGAGGCATTGAGGTCGCGGTCAAGTTGCAGCAAACAATCAGGACAATTGAATATCCTTTGATTGAGAGGCATAGGTTGTCTATGCCCACACTTACTGCAAGTTTGGCTGGTATAGGCCGGGTTAACTTTAAGGAGTGTCCTGCCAGCTTCTTCCGCTTTGCAGGACAACATGCTAAAGAAACTCGACCAGGCCGCGTCACTAATACTTTTGGCAAGGCAATGGTTGTGGAGCATCCGATTGACGTTCAAATCTTCAACTGCAATCACTCCGAATTGGTTAATGACTTTCCGGCTGTGTTGGTGGGAGAAGTTAGTTCTACGCCACAGGGTACGCTCATGAACCCTGGCAACCACCTTTCGTTTCTTACGCCGTTCGGGAGTGCCTTTAGGTGCTTTAGAGAGTGTACGTTGCGCCTTTGCCAGGGCTTTTTCTTCTTCTCTAAAAAAGCGAGGATTGGCTATTTCTTGCCCATCCGAAAGAGTAGCAAAAGTTTTAAGGCCCACGTCAATACCTACCTGGGTTGGGTTAGTGGGCAACACCTCTGGGGTGGCCCCTTCACAGCTAAAGCAAACGTACCATTTACCTGTGGCAGAACGGGTGAGGGTGACAGTTTTGGGCTTACCCTTAATAGGTCTGTGAAGTTCAACCTTGATATGACCTATTTTGCTAACTATCAGCACATTGCCGGAAAGGCTAACACCGGAGGGAGCTTGCGGGAAAGTTATCGAGTCGTAGCGGCCAAACCCTTTGAAACGAGGATAGCCTAATTCTTTTTCGCCGGACTTAACCCTGCGAAAAAAGGCTTGCATGGCAAGGTCAAGCCTGACCCCAACATTTTGCAAGACCTGAGAATGGACACTATTGAGAGAAAGACGGACAAATTTGAGAGATGGAAGTTCTCCAAGTTGGTCATACAACCTGGGGGCTTTACCCGATTGTTCGTAACAGGTTTTACGCTCGTTAAGCCAGTGGTTGTAGAGCCAACGACAATCCTCAAACTGCTGATTAAGCAAGTTTTCTTGCCTTTTGGTAGGCCATATTCTGTATTTGAAGGTCTTTCTCATAAGAACATTATATCAAGTTTTGTGTTAAATTGCAAGGCTTACACAAACGATTGTTGGTTTAGCTTTGCTAAAGCAAAGAAAGGAGTCGCTTATATCTACTGCCCTTACAGCTAGTACCCATTCGGGTATTCCTGACCATGGCCCTATTGGGCAAAGGGCGTAGTTTTACGCGACCCGCTATAATAACCCTGTACCGGCAGCCTAAAAGAAAAGCTAAAAGGAAAAGCTAAAAATGATTCCATTTCTTGAGCTAAAATCAGCCTATCAGGAACAAAAAGCCGAACTTGATGAAGCTATAGCCACCGTTTTAGAGAGCGGTTACTATATCCTGGGGCCGCAGGTAGAAGCTTTTGAAGCTGAATTTGCGGCTTCACACGGT
>JAYSYV010000443.1:0-1836 GCA_043727245.1 Chloroflexota bacterium
CAAACTACCGTGGCGGACTACGTCTAAAAACATCCGCATTTGACTCAGGTTCATTGGTAGCTCCTGTAAAACAAACAATTTTAGTAGCTATGCCTTTGAGATATAGCTGTAAAATACTGTAAAATTGCACATTCAGTCAAATTTAGCATCGAATTAAGTATCAGCAAGAAATTGACCAAGCCGGAGTTTTAGGCTACAATCGCGCTGGTTTTATGCCTCTAAAATGGGACAAGGAGAATGCAGGTTTGACCCAGGGTTTTGTTGAACTTGCCCAGGACAAGATAATAGAACAAAAGTTAGTGGTAGCTTCCAGGCGGTCAGGTAAGTTTCACCCGGCAACCTGGCTTAATCTGTTAATATTGCTAGGATTTGCGGCCATGGGGTTGTTCGCGGCCCACCAAATACCCGCCAGTTACAGCATTGACATTTCCCAGGCCCAGGAAACGGCTACCCTCAATAATTTCTACCAGCAAGAAAAAAATAGCACCGGAATTTATCGGTGGTCCCAGCCCCAGGCCCAGGTCCATCTTTTACCGCTGGATAGCCACCTGCTAATTTGCCTGGATATAGAAGAAATCTTCCCGGTCCAACGCTCGATTACTTTAACCCTCAGCACGGTCGGAAGGCCGGTTAAAATCTTTCAGCCGGTCGCCTTGAATCAGGGGCGGCAGCAATATTGCGGCGATACTTCTAGCTTGTCCGCTTTTTTACCCGGCAATTTTTCCACTTATAAAGATGGCTTCCTGACCAATATCTGGTACGGTCCTACTCTGCAACTGGATATAGCGGGCTACCAACCGACCGGGGAACGCCGGGAACTGGGCCTGTTAGTCCATTCGGTCCAGGTCCAATCAGGCGCGGCTGCCGGAAAACTGGGTTTGCCAACCTTGCTGGAAATCCTGGTAACAATGGTGATTGCGGTTGGCAGTTGGAGCCTGTTAAGGACGTTCCAGTTAGATGCGCCAGTTATCCTGGGGGCGTGTCTACTGCCCCTGGCGGGCTGGTTAAGCCTGGTCGCGTTCGGGAGGGTCGGGCTGGCCGGTAAAATAGAGTTTGCCCTTTTTATGGCCCTGGCAACGCTTGCCGCACTGTTTGCCGCCCGGTATGTCACACCACTGGTTTTACCAGACCTGACCCGCGCCCGTTATTACATTAAGAATGGCCTGTTTCCGACCTCAACTCCGGCCAGAATCGGGCCGCCTTCCAAAAAATATCGCTACCTCAGCTATATCCTGGGTGGTGTAGCCTTTGGCCTGGTCCTGTTAAACCTGACTGTACCTCTGCTAGTCCCGACCAAATTGGACACTGGTGGATGGGGTTTCAAACGGTTTTCAGCCTTGCCCTGGTGGCTGCCAGTCGGTCTGGTGATTATGGCAGGTAGCCTGACGTTTATTGCTTTTTCCAATATTTCTTTCAGGTGGCAGTTTCCCAAAACCCTGTACAAACGGCTCCCACGCCTGAATCCTTACTGGTGGCTGGCCTTGAGTGGCGGGGCCGCCAGCGTCTTTTTTTACCTGCTACGCACTAACGACCGGTACGGCGATAGCACCGAACTTATAAGCAAGCTAAATCTTTTCCTGCGCTACCGCATGGAAAGCGGTCGGGACGATTTTCTGATCTGGCGAGAACGCGAACCGCTGGATTTCGCGCTGCATTTTGTGTTGTGGCGGAGCATGCTGAACTTTGACTGGTGGAAGCCGGAATATACCTACGTCTTTACCAGTATCCTGGCCGGAGGAATTTTTGTAGCAGTCGGGGTGCTGGTGGCAGCTAACCTGACCCGTCTGAAGGCGGGCCGCTGGCTGGTGGGCGGTCTGTTACTCAGTCCGGCTTCCT
>JAYSYV010000444.1:0-1836 GCA_043727245.1 Chloroflexota bacterium
CACTCATCCAGAATTTAATTAGCGCTTGCTGATAAGCAAAAGGAAAGCGCTCGTTATAATAGAAAAGGAAAAACCCCGCTGACCTTACGGCCTACGGGGCTTCTTTCATATGGACTTTTAGCCTCTTTCGGTTAAGCAATCAATGAAACTTGCGTCTCATGATTATATTACCCAGAAAGATTCTACCTATCCACCTGATATCTCATTAAGTAAACGTGCCGTTTGACGTTAGGAAACATTACTGGTTCCTCCCTTCCTTCGACTATTTCCTTCTGAGGCACTAGAGCTGGCGCTCTGAGTACACCTGAATAGTAGCACATCAACCCGGCTTCGTCAACCCTTTTGGGCCAATTTCCTAGATTTTAACAATTATTTAATCTCATGCTAAATGCACTAATGACCGCAAACTTTAGAAGTTAAAACCCAACAAGTTCCAGTAAAGCAGGAAAGCCACAAATAAAAGGGCAGTTAGCGTTAGCAGGGTAAAATAGAGGCGGCCCCAGGTGGTCCAGTAGCTATTTTTCCAGGCCAGGGCTGTCCCGGCCACTAACACCGGAGTTAGCAAGGTAGTGGCAAGTGGCAGACAAAGCAACGGGAACACTACCACTGGCAGGCCGTAAATAAAGTCATCCCGGAAAACGACAATGGTGATACCTAACCCACTCAAAAAAGCCACAGTCAGGATAGAATAGACCAGCGAAACGCGCCAGAGCATTCGCGAAATACCAGGGGCGTTTGAGCCGGACTCTTTGCTATCCTTCCCGATATTGGTTGCGGCCCAACTTAACGGTCCTAGTGTGAAAATAAGGGCCATCACTCCAGCCAGTAATATCTGGAATAAGCTTTGCTCGTACCAATTCACCTTTTGCCAGTCATTCAATCCGATAAACATGTGGGTGACGTTGCCACGTTCATCTTTCTCGAAATATAAATACTCATTGCTGAAGTCATTGCCGTCCACCAGTTTGAAGAGTTGCGGCGCTGTTTCTACCCACCGGCTAGGGCGATAAAGCAAGCTATCCGTAGGCAGGGTAAGGGTGCCATCCACGTTAGTGACGACCTTGCCCTGTACCGACAGTGAAAAAAGCTTTTCCAGGGCAGTGCGGTTGTAGCGGCTGGAACGATAGACCCCGGTATACCTGGCAACATCGCTTTCTTTTGTGGCAATGCTAAGTACTGGGTTGGTCGGGACACTCGCCGGGAAAAAGCGATCTATAAATTCCTGGGCCAGCTTTTCGCGGGGCAGATTAATATCCCGGTTGTAAGATATAAAAAACCCGACCTGTTTATCGGGAATCAAAAGGAGCAAACTGGCAAAGCCCGGCCAGTTGCCTTCGTGATATAAGGCTCTGAGGCCGTTATGGAAATATTCGTCAAAGCCGTAGGTAATACCGTTCAAGGCCGGAAAATGGGTGTACTGCCGGGTTTGCATTTCCTGGACCGATTTGGCCTGTAAGATTTGTTTGTCGGCGTAGCGCCCGGTTTGCAGTTGCGCCAGCATGAAGTGAGCAATATCGTTGGCGGAAGCGTTCAAAGCCCCGGCTGGAGCCACCTGCAGGTAATCGAAAGGCAGCGGTTGCAGTGTATTCCAGGCATATTTATAGCCCGTGGCCCTCACAGCGGCCAGTTCCTGGGAAGGCATAAAGCTGCTATAACGCATATCCAGCGGTTTCAATATATTTTCCTGGACATACTGCTCGAAAGGTTTACCCGAAATAGTTTGAACGAGATAGCCTGCCAGGGCATAGCCGTGGTTGGAATAGGCGTAACTATCCTGCTGGCCCGGCGGTTCTACCAGGGCTGGTAGCCGCTGTTTGAGGTATTCACCCAGCGGCA
>JAYSYV010000445.1:0-1836 GCA_043727245.1 Chloroflexota bacterium
TACTACAGTATACAACTTCGAGCTTACTCCTCCTCCTCCGCCTATCGTGGTAGCTACCGACAAGAACCAGTGCAAGAAGGGCGGCTGGGAGAACGTGAAACGGGCCGATGGTTCGTCATTCAAGAACCAGGGCGATTGTGTAAGCTACACAAACAACGGTAAATAGGATGTTTAGAAGTAAATAGCACAAATATACAAAAGGGAGGCTGCATAGGTTGCGGCCTCCCTTTTGTATAGGCAGCATTGTTTATGATAGACTTTTATACTGTTTTCGAGGCGATTAATATTGGAGAATAAAATAAAATACGCGAGAGTACTATCCTTTGCCCTAGCATAAATATCGGAGCAAATACGAGTGTTGGTCATAACTGTGTAGTTCGGTGTCTGGTTCAAATCGGCGGGTTGTACGGCAATTTTGCAGCTAGTCTGTATAGAAAAAGAGAGGTGTTTGGCGGCAAAACATACGAATATTGACATTGACACATCTTACCGGAGGATGTTTAATAGAAGACGAAGTATAGGTTGGGGCAAGGACTGTAACCATTATAGCAATCCTGCTTACTTACAGCGTGAATTAAATTCAGAGGAATATATTTATAATGTCAAATAATTTTGCTTATCGTATAAAGGGTGGACAACCGGTTAGAGGTGAAATCGAGTGCCTGGGCGCTAAGAATTTCGCGACCAAAGCGCTGGTAGCTTCTATCCTGGGTGAAACGCCGACAACTCTGACCAATATCCCGCCAATTGGGGATATTCAGATTACTACCGAAATGCTGGCCGCGATAGGGGCAACTATTTCGTCCACCGGTGAAAAAACTCTTCATATAGACCCCTCTACTATTTTTCAAAATGAAGTCCCCATGGCCGACTCAGGCAGTAACCGCGTACCTATTCTCTTGCTGGGAGCTTTACTTCACCGCTTTAAGGACGTGAGTGTGCCGGTCCTGGGCGGTTGTAAGATTGGCGAACGCAAGGTGGATTTCCACCTGGAAGCTATCGAACACTTTGGCGGAACGGTCGAAATTACCGAGGTGGGTTATGTGGCGCACCGGGGCGACCGCCTCAAAGGCACGCACATCGAACTGCCCTATCCGAGCGTGGGCGCGACTGAAACATGCCTCTATTTAGGGGTGCTGGCTGAAGGTCAGACAATTATTTCAAATGCGGCAATTGAGCCGGAAATCCTGGAGCTTATCACGATGCTGCGCTCTATGGGCGCGATTATCTTTACCACGCCAGGCCGCGAACTGCGGATTGAAGGGGTCGAAAAGCTTAAAGGCACGCGTATGGCAATCCTGGGCGACCGGATTGAAGCCGCTTCCTGGGCCAGCCTGGCCTGCGCCTCCGATGGCGACATTACGATTCACGGTGTCCGGCCCGAAACGATGGGCAACTTCCTGTCCTACTACCAGCAGGTCGGCGGCGGTTTTGAACTGGTCGGCCCGAACAGCACCCGCTTTTTCCGCAGCGGCCCGCTTAAACCGGCCATTATCGAAACCGATGTCTATCCAGGATTTTCGACCGACTGGCAGCAACCTTTCGCGGTCTTGCTGACCCAGGCCGACGGCATTTCAGTTATTCACGAAACAGTCTACGAGAACCGCTTTGGCTACCTGGAAGCGCTGGACGAACTGGGCGCGAAAACGCAGCTAACCACCAAGTGCCTGGGCGGCTCACTCTGCCGCTACAAGAACGAGTCCTACAACCACAGCGCGATTATTATCGGGCCGACCCCGTTCCAGGCGGTCGGGCAGATTGCCATACCTGACTTACGGGCCGGGCTGGCTTACGTAATCGCGGCGGCTATCGCCGAAGGAACGACCATCGTGACCG
>JAYSYV010000446.1:0-1832 GCA_043727245.1 Chloroflexota bacterium
CAGCTTTTTTGGCTGTTTATCGTTTGTTTCATTGTTCAATCGGGCTGCCCACGGGTAAAGTTCCGGTCCATCATTTCTTGAGCCTGTTAATACTGTTTATCCCTGTCTAAAAACTCAGAGAGGTTTTAAGAATTTGACCACCCTTTTGGAACAATCAATGGAACAACCCACCGAAATATCCGGTGCTTCCTTTAATGAATTTAATCTGCCCCCCTTCCTGCTAGAAGGTTTGAAACGGCTGGGATTTACCAGCCCTACCGGTATTCAGAGCCAGGCTATCCCTTTTTTAATGGATGGTCAGGACTTGATGGCCCAGTCCCAGACCGGTAGCGGCAAGACCGGCGCTTTTGCCGTTCCGCTGCTGGCCCGCGTTACCCGCCAATCCCGCGACCTGCAAGCCCTGGTAATGGTTCCTACCCGTGAACTGTGCTTGCAAGTAACCCAGGTCATAAAACAACTGGCCGGACCGGCCATCCGTGTTACCCCCATTTATGGTGGAGCCAGCATGGGCGGCCAAATCCGGGGTTTAGCTCAGGGTGGCTACCAGGTAGTAGTTGGCACTCCTGGCCGCTTACGCGACCATTTGAACCGCGGCACTTTGCGCTTGAACAAGTTGCGTATGGTCGTCCTGGACGAAGCTGACGAAATGCTCGACCGGGGCTTTCTCCAGGATATTGAAGCGATTTTAGAGGCTGCTCCGCCCGTGGCGCAGCGTCAGACCGCTCTTTTCTCGGCTACTTTGCCCCAGTGGGTCATGGAAACCGCTGCCAGCCAACTCCGCCCTGGTTACGCTTCGATTGTCGTTTCGCCCGATGCCGGTAAAGGTCTGGACATCGAACACAAGATTTATGACATGAAGCTGGCTGACAAGACGGTGGCTTTGCGCCATCTACTCGATACCAACGCTGCCGAACCGATGCTGGTTTTCGCCCGCACCAAACATGGTGTCAAGAAACTGGCTGCTCGTTTGCAGGAAGAAGGCTATTCCGCTGACGGCTTGCAGGGCAACCTGAGCCAACGCGCTCGTGAGGATGTAATGGCGGCTTTCCGTCATCGCAAAATCCGGGTGCTGGTGGCGACTAACGTTGGCGCACGCGGCCTGGATGTCACCGGCATCAGCCACGTTATCAACTTCGATTTGCCGGAAAGCCCTGAGCTTTTCACCCACCGGGTTGGCCGGACCGGGCGGAACGGTGCAAGCGGTATTGCTATCACCTTCCTGACCGGGGAAGACCGCCTGAAATGGCGCGAGATTGAGCGCAGCTTGAAGGATGCCGGTATTGATTACAATCGCCAGACCTGGGACGGCCCCAAAGCTACTCCCGGCTCTGAAACGATTATTATCCAGCCTCGACCGGGCGAATTCCGCCGCAGCTTTGAAGGCAACCGCGACCGCAACTTTGAGGCTCCGCGCCGCTTCGAGAACAGCCGCGAACGTGGCAATGACTTTGGAGCGCCCCGGCGTTTCGAGGGCAACCGCGAACGTGGTGGCAACGACTTTGCCGCGCCGCGCCGCTTTGAAGGCGACCGCGACCGCAATAGTGAGGCTGCTGCTCCACGCCGATTTGAAAAACGCGACCAGTCCAGCAGCTTTAGCGCCCCGCGCCGTTTTGAAGGTGAAGCCGAGCCGGGTAACGAAGCTGGCGCTCCTCGCCGTTACGACCGCAGCACCGCCTTCAACCGTACCGGTCCCAAAGGTCGTGGCAACGGTGGGTCCGGCGCTCCTCGCCGCTCCGAGAATGGCGAACGCAGCAACTTCAAAGGCCCGAAGTTTAGCAAAGGTTTCTAATCTTTAGCTCTATAAAATAAAAGAGTGGCTGCAAACCTTAAAG
>JAYSYV010000447.1:0-1832 GCA_043727245.1 Chloroflexota bacterium
GGGATTTCTAATATTTCTGGCGGGTAGCCGAGTTCTGCCGGAAACGCGCTCGTTCGGAAGTGTCCAACTTGCGGTAATCGTCGGCCTGTAGCAAAATCGTCCGGCACAGTTCTCGGTCATAGAGTCGCGAACGAATACGGCCATCCAGGCTATCGAGGTCGTTATTGGTCGTAATCACGGTCGGCAACTTGGCGTTATAGCGGTGATTGATAATCTGGTAAAGTTTTTCACGCGCCCAGGGCTTAGCGTTTTCGGTTCCCAGGTCGTCCAGGACCAATAGCGGCACGTTCCGAATCATGTCAAACCGCTGGTCATAGCTGGCTTCACTGTTGGGGTCAAAGGTCGCCCGCAGATAGTCCAGCAAATCCGGGACCACCGCGAAATAGAGCCGGATATGGCGGCTGAGAGCCTCGTTAGCGATAGCGGCGGCCAGGTGGGTCTTGCCGGAACCGTAATTGCCAATGAAAAGCAGCCAGTCGCTGGGGTCTTTGGCATATTTAAGAGCTATATCATAGGAATCGCGAGTCTTGGGGACGTGTGGGTTAAAGGTTTGAAAGGTAAGGTCGCGGAAATGGTCCAGGTTACTGAGCTTTTTTAAGTCCTCGAAGGCTTTGCGGTCTTTAACCGCCATAGTGCATTCGCAAGGAACCAGTTTACCAAAGTTCTGATCTCCCACCGGAGAATCCAACCGCAACCAGCCGCTGCCTTTGCAATGTGGGCAGGCGGCCTGGTCCACGAACTGTTCGAAATCATCCTCAAACTGGGCAAAAGGGCTGCTGGCAGTCTGAGCGAAATCGGAAATCCGCACTACTTTAGCCGGTTCCACCTGGGGTGGACGTGGCGGTGCGTAAGCTTCCCGGCCCTGGTTGGGCAAAGGACGCATCGACGTAGTTGGATTTCCGACCGAGGGATTAATCCTTGGGGCCTGGTTCGGTGAGGTGGGCGTACTTCCCGGTCGTATACTTAGTGAAGTCGATAGGTCCTCGACGGCCACCTGGCGCGGAAGATCCTCCCGGCGAGGTAGCGGTCTGGCCTGGCGTTGTTGCTGGCGAAGCAGCTCCATCTCCTGCCAGACCCGTTCGTCCATCTCTTCCTGCTCGGTGTGCAGCGGCGTTACCCTGGATGGGTTTCGTTCTCGGCCGTTCGCTTGTTTGATTTCGTTCTCGTCCATTGGCTAACCAGTTCTCCAAAATACGGACTATATAAGCCCAACTACGTCGATTATAATTGACCGCTTCAGCAAATGCATCTTCAACCCAGACAGGTGGGTAAAGCTTTTCAGCTTCTCGCAGTCGTTCGCTTAGAATAGGGGTTAAAGCTCCAATATTTTGCTCGTACAGAGTGTAAATATCGGGCCGGGATGAGCGTACTCGCCAATGTTTCTGTTTATTCCACTGTTTGATTTCAGCTAAAGTACTGCCACGGGGTTTTTCCCCACTGGCGGCGGCATCCGGCAAAGGTTTGTCCCACAGATCAACCCCGACCAGCAAGTTGGTCTGCTCGATTTGAATTTCGCCTTTTTCCAGGCTCGCCAGGAATTCGCGGTTTCCAACCGTGTTGAGCAAGAACCAGGTGACAGTCACCGGTTCCAGGTCGCCTTTAGCGGGGACGTTGCCAAAGAATTCAGGTGGCGGGGGAGCCGCTTCGACCCGGATTAAACTACCTCGCGCCATGCAAAGTTCCAGAGCTTCGCGTAAATGTTCGATGGCCGGGCGAGGGTCGCCGCCCTTGCGGAGGCCGGTCAATAATTCGCTGGCTTCGGCCAGTTCCCAGTAGCCGACCCATTTGGGTTCGCCCCTTTTTTGACCGGCCAGAAACATAAAATAAAGCAG
>JAYSYV010000448.1:0-5794 GCA_043727245.1 Chloroflexota bacterium
CCCAGGCGGCCAGCGGTTCCCACCAGCGGACGGGGGTTTCTTCGGAGGTAAGATAGAAAGCTGGTTCGTGGCTCAGTCCTGTTTCCCGCTGACCAATCATTAAAATTCCTTATTTCACGCAGGTAAGACTGCCAATGGCTGCATCCAAATCCTGGGCCAGGTCATCATTGTAATTTTTACCTTCGGCGGCGGCGCTAGCGAAATAGAGCGTATTGCCGCATTTGAAGCTGACCGCGTACATATTGTAGTCGGTAACAACTGCGCCGGAAGTGGTCGAAAATATCAAGCGGGTCAGGACAGCCGGTGTACCGTCTCTCAACCTGGCGCTACCCGGTTCCTGTTTTACCTCATACTTGGCGGCCCCTTGCCTTACATTGCTGACATATTGCCGGATCGCGGCTTCCGGGCTGAGATTAGCATCCGCGATAGATGAACTTGGCGGTTTTTCCAGGTTCAAAAGAGTTGTAGTAGCTTCTGGCTGGTAGAAAATAATCTGGCTGGCCGACTTGTCATTCCGTTTCCAGTTGGTTGGGTGGGCCAGGCTCAAACCCAGCACCATTTCCGGGGCAGATTGGCTCTTGAAATTAGGAATCGGTAAAGTTACGCCCGGTAGTGGCGGATTAACTACGGTTGGCTTTTGTAAGACCAGGAGGAAGATACTGACCCCGGCAATTGCCAAAAGCAGGATAAGTCCTGGAATAATGAAAAGCCAGGGTGAGATTCTCCGGCCTTTCTCTTTTGTGATTGCAGGCGATTTAAGCCCGGCAATATGGGGTGCGGCCTGAACCGGGGGGTAATATTGGCTTTTCCCGTCGCGAGCAGTGCTGTAATGAGCGGCTTTGCCTCCAACTGGTTGGTTTGGCGAATTGAAAAGCTGCGAAGGTGGCGCAGGTAGGGGCGGAGGTGGAAAGGCTATGTTGCCCGATTGTTCGTAATAACCGTCGGGTGCAGCTTCGGCTCGGCTGACTGGGCGGTTTAAAGCACGCCCATCCGCTGCAACCGGGCTTACCGGCGGTTTGGTTTTTACTATTGGTTGGGCCGGGACAGGTAAGGGGCCGGACTTTAGCCCGCTGGCCGGGGGCAGTTCTCCCCTGGGTGATTGCGGCTTGTAGGTTGCGGCGAAATCCTCTATATTCTGGCTGGCTCCGGGGACCGGTCGGGCCGCTGGAATATCAATATCAGCCAGTGGAGTGTGGGTCCGACCGGCTAAAGAGCTTTCTTCCAGAAGCGTCAGGACATTTCCCACGCGCAGGCGGTCGCCGGGGCGAAGCAGTTTGGGGGTATAGGGTTGCAGGCGTTGGTCGTTCACGAAAGTTCCGTTGGAACTACCCAGGTCACGCGCCAGAAAACCATCCGGCCTGACCTCTAGCTCAGCGTGACGGCGCGAGATGCTGGGGTCTACCAGATGAATATCGCTTCCGAGCTGGCGGCCAATCACCCAGATGTAGCGGTCCGGGTCTATATCGAAATCAAATTGCTGGGCTTGTGCAGTACCCGGTGGAACGTTGGGAATTTCTAAAACGACTAACCGCATTTACAGCCAATCCTTCCTGATTAGCTAAACCCCTGTCAGATTATGGCCCGTAATTGATGGACCCAGTGCAATTTTAGTCAAATATATACCAAAATAACCGGCCCGGCAAGTCTTTAGAAATTATTTAATTTAAAGGTATAATTAATTTTGGAAATGTAGCCAGAAACCGGTGGGTTAGGCCCGGAAGTGAGTTAAAGGCAGGCTTAACCGTTGAAGTATCTATCAACCAATTCTTTTACTGCCCTGCTTTTCTGGTTTTTAGATAAGTTCTATCTGCGTGGAGCGGCTTGCTGCGCGAGAACCAGATCAAAAGCGTGGGCTTTTAGCCGGTCTGAGACCTATGAGAAGGTGACGCAATTTTTATCCCGTAGCGATGTTTGTAAACTAACCGGCTCAACTGTTCCAGTTTGTAAACTTCCACCTGGGTTAGTCCAGCCGTCTTGACTAAACGGTTAAACAGACCTGGCCCTGCGGCAATCGGGTCGCTCTGAACCCGGTCGAACCCTTGCAGGATTTCCACGTCTTCTTTAGTCAGGTTATACACCGGAGCTTTACCGGTAGTGGCTGGCACAATCAGTCGTTCAGCCAGTGGCTGGCACGCCGTTAATAGGGCAATAGCCTGGTCAACCGTCATTTTAGTTACCTCGTCGCTTATTTATAGCGGAAAGTTATCCGGCCACGAGTAAGGTCATATGGTGAAAGTTCAATTACTACCCGGTCGCCTGGCAGAATCTTGATGAAGTTCTTACGCATTTTGCCGCTGATATGACCTAATACGTTATGTCCGTTTTCCAGTACAACCTGGAACATGGCGTTTGGCAGTGCCTCGGTTATTTTGCCTTCGATGGCAATCGCGTCTTTACTGGGTTCTTTTAGCATCGGCCCACTGTTAGGAGCCGCCTGGCTTCCCGCCGGGTGATTTTGTTTAGGCCGTCCGCCCTGGCCTGGTCTGGTATTTTTCTTTTTAGGGGGCAAAGAGTTTCTCCTAATTCTTAAGTTTAAGGCACAGGGAGACCTGATGAAAGGTCTCTTCAATTTTTAGCTTTGGGGCAGGGTTATGACTGCTTTCGGTTAAACCTGACAAACGCCTCAAAATGCGGGCGGAACTAGTTCGACCAGCAGCAAAAACCTGAAAGAATGGCCGAAAACTCAAAAGAGGAGCTAGAGGGCAAATCCTGTAGAGGATGTGGGTAGCAACGCTCTAAAGCGTATTAAGCAAAGGTCAAACAGGTCCTTCTTACCTTGCTGATCAATTATACCACATTTGGTCTATTATTCCTAATCTTGCGGCCTTGTTAATGCTGTTAAACTGAACGGGGTTTCATTTTAGATAGCGATGTATTATAATACCAAAGTAATTTATTGAGGACCGCCTTTTCCCGAATCTGATGACCTCATGACCGGGCGGCCTAACCGGCATATTGCGGGGAGCCTTGTGTGTCCGAAAAGCTTGAACAAAACCAGTCAGTACTACCTTTAGATAGTGAACCCGCGAATAGCGCTCACCAATTTCCTGATAATTCCCTGGAAGAAGCCTTACCTGAAGTTGCCCCTGCCAACTTTTCGTACCTGCAAGAAGCGGCTGATGCCGGAGTAGACTCTCCAGCCGCGCTAACCGAGGCCCAGGTGGCTGCCGGAGAGTCTTTTTCGGCTGCCGAAGAAGTTGCGCCTCCTGCTCCTCCAATCAAAAGTTTCTGGCGCGAAGTGCTGGAGACCGTCCTCTTAACGGTCATGATTTTCTTCCTGGTAAAAGGTCTGGTGGCGAACTTCCGTATCCTGGGAACCAGCATGGAGCCGAACTTTCATACAGACCAACTGGTGCTGGTTAACAAGGCCGCCTATTTTCACCTGGATGTAAACACCTGGTTAAAACTCATTCCTGGCGTACACCCTGATGGTAAAAACGTTATCTGGCTCTTTGGTGGACCAAAACGAGGTGATGTACTAATTTTCGAACCGCCCGATGTAGTCAATGAAGATTATATCAAGCGGGTAATCGGGCTGCCGGGCGATAAGGTCGAAGTCAAAAGTGGCAATGTTTACGTCAATGACAAGCCGCTTAACGAGCCTTACATCAAGGAAGCGCCCTTTAGTCCCTATAATGCCGCTATTGTGCCACCCAATCAGCTCTTCGTGATGGGGGATAACCGCAATGCCAGTCGGGACTCGCGTTCTTTCGGGATGCTGCCTGTTGATTTGATTGTTGGCAAAGCTTTACTCGTTTACTGGCCCACCGGCCCGCAGTGGGGGCCAATTCCAGAGATTAAATACAGTTCTTAATTTTCTCATCTAATCTCTATTTTCCGGCGCAAAAAAGAGCTTTGATATTTGCACTCAAGCCCGGAGATGGTATACTTAGCTGTAGGGACGGCGGGACGCATCGGTTCCAGCTTTTAGGAGAACCAACATGATTGAAGCAAAAATTCACAGTATACGGATGAGTCTAGTGACTCAACATCGTGTAGTCATTCTTAAAGAAGTAAATACCGAACGCTACTTGCCTATTTGGATCGGGGCTTATGAGGCAGACGCGATTGCCGTTGAGTTACAAGATGTCAGCGTTTCGCGGCCACTCACTCACGACCTGCTAAAAGCGGTGATTGGCGAACTTGGCGCAACTGTCCAGAGTATCCTGGTCAATGACCTGCACGATGATACTTTCTTCGCCAGGATTATAATGGATGTCAATGGGCGCTACGTTGAAGTAGATAGCCGCCCGAGCGATGCACTGGCTCTGGCGGTGCGAGTAAAAGCTTCAATCTTTGTTGACGAAGCGGTTATGGATAAAGCCGGGGTTCTGCTGGATAGCGAAGGCAATACCACCCCTACTACCAAACCTTCGGCGGGTGGCGAAAAGCCTGAACGCACCAAAGCCGAAGATGAAAAGCTGTCGGTCTTCCGGGACTTTATTAATAGCCTGGATATGGACGACCTTGGCAAGCCCAACCAGAACGACGAATAATAATCTAGAAATAAAGTAACGAAAAGAGCCATCCGCTGACAAAGGGATGGCTCTTTTTGAGTGTAACGCACACGAAGAGTTCAAATATTTGGGTGCGGTGTTCTACATTCAGGCTATATAATTAGACAGTTTAACTGAATTAGCTTATGATGCTCAGACAAGCTCCAATTTACAGCCTCAGTAAGCACATAATTGCCAGTCAGAGTACTTACTGCGGGGAAAGTTTACGATTTAGTGACTTTTAAGCTCAGCTATTTGGTTGCTCTATCGGAAGGTTTGTAATATTAAATACTGGGGAAATTTATCAAGTTAGGTGAGTTAGTTTTTGAGAACTTCAGAAATTATTTTTGAGCAGAGTGATATTAAGGATAGCCCGCCAACAATTGACCCGACCTGGCGAAAAGTGCTGGCTGCGTACAACCAACCCAGCCTGTGGCGAAGTATCTGGCAACTTACTAATACTATTTTGCCTTTTGGCTTTATTGTTTTTTTAATGTATTGCACTTTGAGTATCAATTTTTGGCTTACTTTGGCTTTATCCCCCTTAGCGGCAGGTTTGCAAGCTCGCATATTTATCTTCTTTCACGACTGCGGTCACGGTGCTTTTTTCAAATCACGGCAGCTCAATAACCTGGTAGGTGTAATTTGCGGGCTGATTTGTCTTACCCCGTATGAGGATTGGCGGCATTTACATGCTATGCACCATGCAACCTCAGGCAATTTAGACCGGCGGGCGGCAAATCAATCTCACCCAGTCAACCTCAAACAATATATTCAAGATGGTTATGGGTTACTGCTTTTAACTACCGGTGAATATCAGGAGTTGGGTCGCTGGTCACAGTTGCTCTATCGAGTGTATCGCCATCCGCTCTTTTTGTTAGTGCTAATTCCGCCGGTTCAATTCTTATTTTTCCACCGTTTCCCCGCCGCCGGGGGTGGGAAACGTGAGCGCAGAAGTGTGTTGCTCACCAATGTAGTTTTCCTGGTGGTTAGTTTGATTATGAGTTTTAGTGTTGGGTGGGGAGCTTACTTAATAGTTACCTTGCTGATTACCACCCAGGCCTCAATAGTGGGGGTCTGGTTATTCTATATTCAACATCAATTTGAAGAGGCATACTGGAAACCGCAGGCCGAATGGAACTATGAGAAAGCAGCGTTAATCGGTAGCTCATATTACAAATTGCCAAAAGTGTTACAGTGGTTTAGTGGCAATATTGGCTTTCATCATATTCATCATCTTAGCCCACGCATTCCTAATTATTATCTGGCCCAATGTCAAGCCAACTACCAACCTTTTC
>JAYSYV010000449.1:0-1832 GCA_043727245.1 Chloroflexota bacterium
GTTAAACCGGCTTTTTATGCCAACCAGCATATCGGTTTTGCCCTGCTGGACGAGAACCACGTGGCGGTACGTGACTTGTGGGGGCGTATTCGCCTGAAACTGAACCAGGCTCTGGGCGTTTCGATAGAAGTAAAGATTACCCCTCCGCGTACGATTGCTCGGAGCGAAGGTAAAGCGGTGCGAGTGGTGGATGACCGTTAAGAAGTGGTCAGTAGACGGATGATAAAAGTCGGAAGAGAATCAACTAAAAGGAAACTTCATGGAACAGGTAACTAAATTCGAGAACCTCCTGTACGAGGTAAAACCGGATGGGCTGGTCTGGATTACCTTGAACCGCCCTGATGCCCTCAATTCCTTTACCGGCCTGATGCTGGCGGAACTGGCCCAGGCTTTCCGGCAGGCCGACCGGGACGAGGCGGTGCGAGTGGTCATAATTACCGGGGCTGGCCGGGCATTTTGCGCCGGTCAGGACTTGCGGGCTAACCCGGAAGCCATCAAGGACTTAAAAAGCTGGCTGGAAAGCACCTACCGGCCTATGCTGATGGCCTTGCAAGCCCTTAAAAAGCCGACTATTGCCCTGGTAAACGGGGTAGCCGCCGGGGCCGGTTTTTCCCTGACGCTGGCCTGTGATTTCCGAGTCGCTTCCACCAGGGCCAGGTTCGTCCCGGCTTTTGGCAAAATCGCCCTTGTGCCGGATAGTGGTATGAGCCACTTTCTGCCGCGCCTGATTGGCCTGAGCCGGTCGCTGGAACTGCTGGGTTTGAGCCGCGATTTAACCGGCGACGACGCTTTTGCCTGGGGGCTGGTCAACCGGGTTTGTCCGCCGGAGCAATTGACCGAGGTAACAACCGAACTGGCCGGGCAGTTAGCCCAGGTTTCCCCGCTGGCTTTTTCGCTTACCAGGGAATTGTTTCAGCGTTCGCCTACTCTCGACCTGGCGGGCGCTCTGGTCCTTGAGGAAGAATTTCAGGGTCGGGCCGGGGCCAGCGCCGATTTCAAAGAAGGGCTGGCCGCTTTTGCGGAAAAACGCAACCCGCGCTTTAGTGGGAAATAATTTAGTTTGAGGAGTACAAAATTATGACTTTAATAGTAAAAGATGAGAGCCAGGTCGAACAGGGAATGATGGCAATTATTGAGGCGGGAGGCCGTCTGGAGAAAGATAGCCCTATGACCGCCGAATATCGCGAAAACCTGCTCAACCTGATGACGATGCAGGCCGATAGTGAACTGGCCGGTTCTTACGGTTATATTCCCTGGATTAGCCAGGCTCCCAGCATTGATGAAAAACTGATTACGGCTAATATCGTGCGGGATGAAGTATTACACGGCAAGCGCATGTACGGCTTGCTCAAAGAACTGGGTGTTGATGCCGAGGCGCGAGTCAGGGAACACGATAAAGCTTTCACGTCCCGGCTGGACGACTCGGAGGCTAATATCGGAACCGAGCGTAAAGCCGCCGATAAGCGGGTTAATATTTTCTATTACCCGATTGATACCTGGACCGATTTCATTATGTTTAACTTCTGTATGGACCGGGGTTCGGCTCACCAGTTGGAGGATGTCAAGCAGTGCAGTTACGGTCCCTGGGCGCGGGTTATCGAGTTGATTTTCAAGGAAGAAGTGACCCATATTCGCCACGGCGACATGTGGGCCGAGCGTCTATCGCAAGACCCGGCTACCCACGATGACTGCCAACAAACTTTTAACAAGTGGTATTTACGGACCATGAACATCTTCGGTCGTCCTGGCAGTTCTCGCAATACGCTCTACCGCAAGTACCGGCTTAAACTGCGTGATAACGATGTTGTCCGTGCCGCCTTCGACACCGAAAT
>JAYSYV010000450.1:0-5790 GCA_043727245.1 Chloroflexota bacterium
AGTGCCTCGGATTATCGTGCCAAAATGAAGGAGCAATTTGGGACCTGGAATGAAATAACCAGGCTGTCTATAGCCGCCTAAAAGCTAATAACCAACAGAATTCCTTGTCAGGAAAGCCTTGAATTAAATCATCTCTCAATTTGTCTGTTCAAAAAATTTAACTTGACAATACCGCCATTACAGTATCTCACAATTTGCTCTCAACTACTTTCTAACTTGATAATACCATCCGACGGCCTGTGAGCCGTCGGATGAAGACTTATTCTCAGAAGAGCCATCACGGGTCTCGTTTTAGTCAAGGGAAAAGTTAGTAAGTAATTTTAGAAAAATGTGGCTTTGAGTATAGACAATCTGGCATTTATGAAGTAAACTTAAACTAGTATATTAGAACTGCTATAGGTAACTACAAACAAACGTATTTTAGAACTGTTCTTCCTTTTATTTTTGATATAGGTATAATTTTTATATTAGCAAAATACGAAGGGAAAGTTTAAGCCTGCATCAAATATCCAGCTTCCTGGGAAACATAGGGGAACATTAAGGATTTTGAATGCGGTAAAAGTGATTGTAGTACCTTTGAAGAAGCCTGTGGGGTTCCCCCAGTTAAACAAGCTAATCCATTTTAATTATATAGCGGATTTTGGACTGTTATAGTTATAACCCAAAGCGACAATTTCCCAGTTTCGTTTCTTTTAAGGTTCATAACCGAAAGGAGAGATTGATTACAAAGCGGGTATTTTTTGGAAATCCCACCATCGCTATTGTGGGGGTTTCTTTTAGAACGACAGCATCTTTTTATTTGGATGGAGAGAATAGAATATGATTAAGACAAAAACCATTAGAGGATTTCGGCAACCGGCCTTTCTCAGTATCATACTGATTATGAGCCTGGTGCTGACTGCCTGTGGTGATGCCACCTCTACTACCGCCCCGTCTTCGGCTACCACGGCTGCTTCGGCCCAGGTTACGACTGCGGCTGCCGGTTCACCGGCTACCACGACGGCTGCCGGTGGTACTTCGGCTGCTACAGCCGCCAGCGCTTCGACTACCACTGCTGCTGGAACTACAGCCGGGGCTGCAAGCGGCCCGGCAATTGGAACGCTTACTCTGGCCCTTGACCGAGATGTTCAAAGTCTTGACCCGATTATGACCTATGCCTTAAACAATGGCCGGTGGCAGCAAAATGTATTTAGCACCCTGGTTTACCGCAATACCGACCTGAAAATTGTTGAAGGGGCCGGACTGGCTACTTCCTGGAAATATATCGACGACAAAACTCTGACGATGGAGTTGCGGAAGGGCGTAAAGTTTCATAACGGGGAAGATTTCAATGCCGATGCGGTGGTTTTCACCTTTACTCGTCTGCTTGACCCGGCTAACAAGTCCCCACAGCGTTTCAATTATACCTCGATTGATCGAGTAGAGAAGATTGATGACTTCAACGTCAAATTTATATTTAAAGAAGTCGACCCGGTTATGATTGTTAAGTTGGCAGGCTATGGCGCAGCCATTGTACCCCCCAAATTTATCCAGGAAAAGGGAAATGATTACGTTAGTCAGACCAGCATTCCCGGAACGGGACCCTTTAAGATTGTCGAATACAAAAAAGATAATAGCCTGACCCTGGAAGCTTTCGATGGCTACTTTGGACAGCAAAAGGCTAAACTCAAGAAAGTAGTTTATCGCATCATTCCGGACGAAGCCACTCGTTTATCAGAATTTTTAAGCGGCGGGGTAGACATTCTTACCGTAACCCCTTCACAGTCCGAAAGTGCAAAAACGGCTAAGGGCCGCAAGGTGGTGGTGGTAGGGGTACCCACGGTTAGCGGGATACGCCTTGACACCTCTAAAGCCCCAACCGATAATCTTAAAATTCGCCAGGCAATTGCCGCTTCTATTGATACCAAGGCCGTCATCGACACCATTTTGAACGGATATGGTATTCCCCAGGCTATCTGGCAAAGCCCATTCAGTTTTGGTTACGAGGACAGCCTCAAACCCTATGCCTACGATTTGAATAAGGCTAAACAACTGGTAGCAGAGTCAGGCGTTGCCAGTCCAAAAATAGTTTATAATTATCAAGCTCAAAGTGCCCAGGATAAAGAAGTTGCGCTTACGGTCAAATCTATGATTGAAAAAGCCGGAATTCAGGTAGAACTTAAACCTAAAGAAGCGGCTACTTTCTTTGATGAATACCGTGCAGGCAAGTTGGATAACGCCATCCTTTTTGGGTGGGGTGGTTGGACGCTCGATGCCGACAACACTTACTATTCGCTTTACTATACAAAGGAGTCTTACAACCCTGGTTACTCGAACAAGGAAGTAGACAAACTGTTGACTGTCCAGCGAAGCACGACTGAGCAGGCCAAACGCAAAGATGCTTTAACCCAGATCAATAAGTTAATATATGCGGATTACCCTGATGTAATGCTTTATCAACAGCAATACCTCTGGGGTGTCGCTGACCGGATAAAAGATTTTGTAGCGCCCCCTGATGAACGGCTCTGGCTATTAAATGTGTCAGTAACCGATAACAAGTAAACTTTCCTATTGGTATAAGGCAGAACCGAAGCATTTCAGTTCTGCCTCAATTTAGTAAGAAAACTGTGTTAAGATATATTTTCAAGCGCTTATTGAATGCATTGTTAGTCTTACTGGGTCTTAGCCTGATTGTATTTATTACCCTTCGGCTGACCGGAGACCCGGTAGCCATGATGTTGCAAGCTGGCAGCCCTTCTCAAGCCGACATCGCAGAAATGCGCCGGTTGTTAGACCTTGACCAACCTTTGCCAGTTCAATATTTGAGTTTTGTTGCAAAAGCAATTGTTGGAGATTTTGGTCGCTCCTTCCGGTACAGCACGCCAGCCCTGGGCCTGGTTCTGGAGAGGATGCCGGCAACTTTACTTTTAACCTTGTCGGCCATGTCAGTCGGTCTACTGCTTGCTTTCCCCCTGGGGATTATATCAGCTCTAAACCGAGGCAAATTCTTTGATTTTATCAGTCAGACAATCAGCCTGGTAGGAGTGTCCATGCCTAATTTCTGGTTTGGTATACTTCTCATTCTGATTTTTGGAGTTTCTTTACAATGGCTTCCAGTTTCGGGAAGTGATGGTCCTGAATTCCTGATTCTACCATCGATAGCTTTAGGAATTCCGCTGATGGCAGTGCTGGCTCGGATTTTACGATCTTCGATGCTTGAGGTTCTAAGCGCTGATTATATCCGAACAGCCCGTTCAAAGGGACTCGCAAAATCAACCGTAATTATCAAACACGCTGTCCGTAATGCCCTGGGTCCGGTGGTTACAATTATTGGGCTGCAATTTGGAACCCTGTTAGGCGGCGCGGTAATTGTAGAAACTGTCTTTTCCTGGCCGGGGGTGGGTCGCCTGGCGGTTGATTCAATTAACAGTCGGGATTACCCCGTAGTGCAGACAGCCGTACTGCTGCTTGGAGCAATTCTAGTGCTGGTTAATTTGATAGTGGATATTCTTTATACGGTTATAGATCCCAGAATCAGCTACAAATGATAGAGGCTGGCTAAATATTGAAGACTAAAATTGAAAGAAAAACCCCGCAATGGGTAGTTTAAGTTCTCCTGGCGTTGGGTTGGGCCTTAATAACTTACCCAAATATAATGGCGCAAAGATTTTCCTTAAGCGTTTTATATCTAATCCTGGGGCCGTAATTGGGTTGCTTATCCTGCTGGTGATTATTACTGTAGCTATTTTTGCTCCTTTTCTGGCTTCTCATAATCCTGATGAAGTAGATCCAATCAAGCGGTTTCGGCCTCCTTTTTGGGTAACTCCTAAAGGTTCAACCGATTACTTGCTGGGAACAGATGCGGTAGGAAGGGATATATTAAGCCGGATTATGTTCGGAGCAAGAGTATCTCTTCTGATAGGATTAATATCGGTGGCTTTGTCATGCCTGATAGGAGTTACTTTGGGCCTGCTGGCCGGTTATTACGGAAAGTGGGTTGACAATTTAGTATCGCGCTTGCTGGAGATCCAATTAGCCTATCCTTTAATCTTATTTGCTATTTCTATAACGGCTGTACTTGGTTCTAGCCTTCCAAACCTGATTGCAGTTCTGGCGATAGCCAACTGGCCTGTCTATACCAGAATTGTACGGGGGCAGGTTTTATCGATCAAAGAGCAACAATATATTGAAGCGGTTCGAAGTATTGGTTGTCGTAATTACCAGATTATTTTCAAACATATTCTTCCTAATGCCTTGCCTTCCGTTCTGGTACTCGCTACCTTGCAACTGGCAACAGTGCTAATCCTGGAAGCAGGCTTGAGCTTTTTAGGGTTGGGGGTTGAACCTAGTATTCCTACCTGGGGTAGTATGTTGAATGAGGGCCGGAATTACATTTTAACCGCCTGGTGGGCCGAAACTTTTCCAGGCCTTGCAATCACCCTTACCGTTCTGGGAGTTAATTTGTTTGGTGATTGGTTGCGAGATGTACTTGATCCCAAATTGCGTAATATTTAATATCTATATTCCAAAAGGTTTTGGGAGATTAACTACTTTATGCCAAATCAACCTTCGGCTCAAAATTCTCTAAGTCAGGAAGAAGCTTCTCGTTACGCACAGCAGGCTTTGCATGCCATTACCTGTGAATACCCCAATGCGCCCGCTCAGGTCATAAATAGCCCTGGTGATATTAAATCACCTCGAACTCTTCACCCGGCTTTTTACGGTTGTTTCGACTGGCATTCTTCTGTACACAGCCATTGGTTGCTTATACGGGTACTGCGCCTTTTCCCGGACCTGGCAGAAGGGCAGGCTATCCGAACTGCCCTGAACACTACCCTCACCCCAAGCAACATCCTGGTCGAATCCGGCTACTTTGATCAACCTAACAACAAGGCTTTTGAACGGATGTATGGGTGGGGTTGGGTTTTGAAACTGGCTGCCGAGTTGTTGGAGTGGAATGACCTTGATGGCGTAATCTGGTCAGAAAGCTTGAAGCCGCTTACTCAAACCATAATTGCCCTTTTCAAAAATTTCTTACCCAGGTTAACTTACCCCGTCCGGGTTGGGACGCATACAAATACTGCCTTTAGTTTGATCCTGGCCCTTGATTATGCCTGGAAAAGTAGTAATAAAGAATTGGAAGAGCTTCTGGTAAAGCAAAGCCTGGCCTATTTTTTAGAAGATAAAGATAATCCAGCAGACTGGGAACCGGGTGGAGGTGATTTTCTGTCACCCGCTTTGATTGAAGCAGATTTGATGAGTCGTATCCTTTCTCCTGCAGAATTTAATGACTGGTTTGACACCTTTCTTCCCGGTATTGAAAAGGGAGAACCAAAAGTTCTTCTTAATCCCGTTATTGTTTCAGACCTTAACGACCCCAGCCTGGGCCATCTAATTGGGTTACAATTAAGTCGGGCCTGGTGTATGCAAAAAATTGCTAAAACATTACCGGCTCAGGCCCAAGCTCGCCCTATTTTGGAACAGGCCGCTGCGTGGCACGCTCAAGCAGGGTTAGCACACGTTATTACCGAGGATTACATGAGAGGGCATTGGCTTGCCTCCTTCGCATTATATCTAAAAACAATAGACCTTTCTTGACTCTTAATAACTACACAGCATGGAGACCGTTCAAAACCGGGGGCTAGAATAATCTGTCAACTTCACTTAACTTCTAGCAGGATGTCGGAGAGAGGGCCAAAAAAGTCAAAGCGTGCTAGCAGCCTGTCGGAGTAATCGAAATGACTACCACTTATATACAAAGCGTCTCAATTTAGAACTACAGGTAGTACCCTTTCGGCCAAAATAAGGCTC
>JAYSYV010000451.1:0-1829 GCA_043727245.1 Chloroflexota bacterium
GCCGCAAGCTGCCAGGACCGTGGTTAGGCCCAATAATAACAAAAGAATCAGCCAGTACTTTTTAATCTGCATTTTATTTTCCTCATTCCTGTGCAACAAAAAGGCGCACCGGTTTTATAATTATTAGGCAAATGTGCTAGATGAAAATAAGCACTTTACAAGATGAATAAGCTGTTTGAATGAGGTGGCCTCCTTTGTGATTATGAGTTAAGTGACCAAACCAACTTATAACCACCAAAGGAGGTAGCCCCATGATAACCGATTTTCGCGATTTTTGCCTGATCAGTTACGTCATTATTGATGATCTTTACCAGCAATTAGCTCCCCTTATCGGCCTCAAACCTAGTCCTGTTGCCGAATGCAGCGATAGCTGTTAATTACTTTGGCAATAGTAGGCGAATGCCGCGAATGGAATAAGGAAACAACCTTACTTGACAACTGGCAACTCTTCCCAGATTTATTTCCAGTCCTACCCACCCGCACTCGCTTCAATCGACGACGCTGTAATCTAGCTCAAGTCATCAATTTGATCCGTCAAGCTTTGTTTAGGCTTCTGGAGGTAGCAAACGATAAGCAGTGTGTCATTGATAGCCTGCCTATTCAGGTGATCGGCTTTCATTTAGTGCCTCGTAGTCGTAATGATTGGAAAGTTTACGGGGCTACCTTCGGTCGAGTTAGTTCTAAAAAGCAGACTATTTTCGGTTATAAGCTGCACTTGCTGGGCACTTTTGGCGGAGTAATAACTGATTTTGAGCTTACACCGGGTCTTCGTCACTTTTGATGAACCATTTTAAAGAGTAGGCAAGTCAGGTATAATTTAGGGCATATCGGTTGTTCTAAATGAGAAAGTTGTTTATATCTTAATGGCTGTATTTTCCCTTGACCTGCTTTTACCTGCTCTTGATGAATTTAACCTCGACAAGCTAGATATTAAAGCACATCTTATCAATATCACTCTGACTTCTTCTCGTTCAATAGCCCTTTGCCCGCTCTGTAGTGATCCTTCCCGTCAAATTCATAGCCGCTACCAGCGACAAGTCCAGGATTTACCCTGGAATGCCATGCCAATCTTATTGCTTCTCAACTTGAAGCGCTTTTTTTGTATTAACCAAAACTGTAAACGTAAGATTTTTGTCGAGAGACTTCATCCAGCTATCACCGCTTATGCTCGGCGTACCAGTCGATTACTCCAAAAACTAACCGAACTGGCTTTTGAATTAGGCGGGCAAGCCGGCACTTCAATCTGTGAAAAGTTGGGGATGTCTACCAGTGCCTCCAGTTTACTCCGCTATATTAATCGAACTCCTTTACCCTCTGAAGGGTTTATCAAAATGGTCGGAGTTGATGATTGGGCCATCCGTAAAGGACAAACTTACGGCACAATTGTGGTGGACCTCCAACGCCATCGGCCGGTGGCCTTGTTACAAGATCGCACCAAAGAAACTTTTGTAGCCTGGTTGGAAAAACATCCTGAAGTCGAAATCATTAGTCGGGACCGGGCTACGGCCTATTCCCAGGCCGCCGACCTGGCTGCACCCCAGGCTCTACAGGTTGCAGATAAATTTCACCTGCTTCAAAATCTGGCCCAGGCAGTCCAGCGAGTTTTTGAGCGTAACGCTAAAGAGTTAGGGGTAGTGGTCCGGCGCATCGCTGAATTAGAAAAAGCCGGAATAACGTCTTTGGATGCCTACACCACTATAGGGCCACTTGTGCAACAAGAGGGCAGTGTACAAGTGTATGTGATAAATTAAATTAGGCTCTCCCGCATTAAACGTGAATTATTTATAAAGGTCGCCAACTTTTTTATGTCCGTAGGTTCGTAGCCGCTA
>JAYSYV010000452.1:0-1829 GCA_043727245.1 Chloroflexota bacterium
CTGGGAGCAGTACGTCTGGCCCGCAAAGGTATCCTTGTCCAGCAGTTTAACGCCATAGAGTCACTTAGTAATGTAGATGTGCTGTGTCTGGATAAAACCGGCACCCTGACTACCAATCGATTGCACCTTGAGACAGTTTATCCGGTGGGCCTCTCTGAGACTGATCTGGGTCAGCTTCTAGGAGATTATGCCAGTAGCACCTCAGGAGCTAACAAAACTATTGAGGCCATCGCGGCTCATTTTGGCGGTCAGGCCAGGCCGGCAAAGGAAGAGGTGGTTTTTTCCTCGGAGCGGAAGTGGAGTGCCCTGAATTTCGACCTGCCTCAGTTGAGTGGAATATATGTCCTTGGAGCCCCTGAAATTTTGAAAAGCTATACCGCCTCCCCTTTTAGCCCGGAGTTGGAGGACCAAATCAAGAAATTAAGTGGGAGTGGCTTACGGCTGTTACTCTTTGCCGCCGACCCATCCGGCACAGCTCTGTTACCTGATAAAGCGGGCCAACCACATTTAACGGCAGGGCTGAAGGTACTCGGCCTCATAGGGTTACGAGATGAACTACGCCCTGGGGCTGGCGAAACCTTAAAGGCCTTTAGTAAAGTCGGTATTACCTTCAAAATTATATCTGGCGATAATCCCCAAACTGTAGCGGCCCTGGCAAAACAAGCCGGATTGGGAACAGCTTTCAAGGAGGTATCAGGTCTGGATTTGAAAGACTTGGACGAACGGGGATGGCAACAACTTGCCGAGGAAAATACTATCTTCGGCCGCATCGCCCCGGAGCAAAAAGAGCAATTGGTAGCAGCCTTGCGCCGAAATGGTCATTATGTAGCAATGATCGGGGATGGGATTAACGATGTGCTTTCCCTTAAGAAAGCTAATCTGGCTATTGCCATGGGGAGTGGCAGTCAGGCGACAAGGGGAGCCGCCGACATCTTACTACTAGAGGATTCCTGGACGGTGTTACCCGAGGCTTTTCAAGAAGGCCAGCGTATTCGCAACGCGATGCGGGACAATTTGAAATTGCATTTACCCAGGATCATATTTTCCACCTTGATAATCCTTTCTCTAGCCGTCAGTAGTCTGGGGTTTCCTTTTCTGCCCAGACAAAGTTCGATTATTACTTTTTTGACGGTAGGGTTGCCGGTAGTAGGCATAACAATCTGGGCCCGGCCAGGCCATCTTGCAAAAGGCCAGGGGCTGATTTATTCAACCCTGCCCTTTGTAATTCCAGCCGCTTTAACTCGCTTTATTGTAGGTCTTGGGACATATGTAGCTTTCTATTTAAGTACCTACCAGGATTTGCAAAGAGAAAACCCTCGGCTCCTGGAAGCCGAGTTAATCCGCCAATCTGAAGTACTAGCCCGGAATGGGCTTATTACAATTACTATTCTGACTGGTCTGCTTATGCTAATTTTTGCACGGCCTCCGGTACGTTGGCTGGCCGAAGGCGTAGAATTTGAGAAAAGCGTGGATTGGAGACCGGTTCTTCTTACCTGCTTTACCCTGCTACTTTATATTGGGATTTTACTAATCCCCCAAACCAGAGAACTATTTGACCTGACACTGCTTTCACCCCTCAATTACCTTACTATTCTTGGTTTGACCTTAATCTGGACGGTAACACTACAACTACTGTGGAAAACCCGGTTAGTTGAGCGTTTCCTGGGTGTCAGCTGGGAAATTTAAGAGGTTATTTGCGAATTGAATTAATTTAGAACTTTCGCTCATTAACGCGTTGGACCATAGTAGATACGGTGTCGCGTGTCAAGAGGCAGTTCAGGTGAATACTTATTGAATTTTAGGGGTTACAAAGGGTATTTTAAGCTACC
>JAYSYV010000453.1:0-5781 GCA_043727245.1 Chloroflexota bacterium
TACCGTCCAACCTGCCAATTCACAAAGTGTAGGCTGGCATCAGGACGGCTCCTCCGCCTACGAATTCAAAGAATTGGGCTATCCGGTCCCGCTGCTCCAACTGCGCGTGAGCTTTAACTTGACCGATCAATCCGAGCTTTTCAGGGGTAATATGATGATGATTCCCGGCAGTCACCGCAGCAGCCTGGAATTGCCGAAAGACGTACGTAAACAAATTCAAGCCTCACCCATACAACAAGTTATTTGTGCCAGGCCCGGTAGCGTTTTGATATTTCATAACGGGGTCTATCATTCGCCAATGCCTAACAACCAGGATTTTGATCGTTACAACATGCATTATATCTACAGTCCTCCCTTGCTGCGGCGGTCTGACCGAGATGCTACCGATCCCGCTTTCCTGGAGCAGACTACGCCATTGCGTCGCGCCCTGATGGGTGACTATGACCGTCCCGATGCGCCATTTGGCGGGGGATACCCGAAAATCCCGTTTGAAACCAACGACAAAGCATAAGGCTGGCGAGCGGCTCCGCAAGGCTTCATAATTATAATGATTGTGAAAGAAGGCACGGTTTGATATAATAGAAGATGCAATTTAGCGATTTCTCTTTATGAGAATTTAACCAGCTGAAGAAGAAAAACCGTCACGTGACCAAAGAGCGTAAAGGAACTGATATGACCGTCGAAACCCCCACTAAAATAGAGTACGAAGCGGTTATCGGCCTAGAAACACACATCCAACTTCAAACTAATAGCAAGATGTTTTGCGGGTGTCGGGCCGAAATCGCCAACAGCATCCCCAACACCCAGGTCTGCCCGGTCTGCCTGGGAATGCCCGGAGTACTACCGGTAATAAATGCCAGGGCCATCGAATATATTGTTAAATTGGGCCTTGCTTTGCATTGCGAAATCCCAGAATATAGCAAGTTTGACCGGAAAAACTATTTCTATCCCGATCTGGTGAAAGGCTATCAAATCAGCCAGTTCGATTTGCCGATTTGCATCAATGGCTGGCTGGAAATCGAAGTCGAAGGCAAGACCAAGCGCATCGGCATTACCCGTATTCACCAGGAAGAAGATACCGGCAAACTTATGCACATGACTGGACTAGACGGCCAAGAATATACTCTGGTTGATTATAACCGAAGCGGTGTTCCGCTGGTGGAATGTGTCAGCGAGCCGGATATTTCAAATCCGGCTGAAGCAGCGGCCTATCTGACCAAAATCCGCCAGATTGTACGCTGGCTTGGCATCGGGACCGGTAACATGAACGAAGGCGCTATGCGCTGTGATGCCAATGTTTCGGTCATGCTCAAAGGCACTAAAGAGTTTGGTACGAAGATTGAAGTTAAAAACATGAACTCGATTCAATCAGTCCATGACGCGGTGGCCTACGAGATTATCCGCCAACCCCAAGAGATTGAAGCCGGACACGTCATGAAGCAACAGACACGCGGTTGGGACGATGTTAAACAGATCACGGTCTTCCAACGCCTCAAGGAAGGCAGCAGCGATTACCGCTACTTTCCGGAACCGGACCTGCCACCACTGCAACTCACTGCCGAATTTATCGAAAAGATAAGAGCCAGCCTGCCGGAATTGCCCGACGAGCGGCGCGAACGCTTTATCGCTGACCTGGGACTATCTGCTTATGACGCGGAAGTCCTGACCAATTCCCGGACTACCGCCGAATGGTTTGAAGCGGCTCTTGGAGCCAAACCGACCCCAACGCGGTCCAAAGCGGTGGCTAACTGGATTCTAAACGAACTTTTTGCCCGCCTCAAAGAAAGCGGCGGCGAATTGTCCGAAGTTAAAATTCAACCGGCCCAACTGAGCGGCTTGATTGAACTGGTCGAAAAAGGCACTATCACGCCCAAGACCGCCAAAGATGTCTTCGAGGAAATGTTTAACAGCGGCAAGGACGCGACCACCATCGTCAAGGAGAAGGGTCTGGGAGCTATCTCCGACGAAGGAGCGATTGGAGCCATTGTCGAAAAGGTCATTTCGGAAAATCCGAAAGCGGTGACAGACTTCAAGGCCGGTAAAGAAGCCAGCCTAAACTTCTTAATTGGTGGCGTTATGAAGGCCACCCAGGGTAAAGTCAACAAAGATGTTGTTACCCGGTTATTACGCGAAAGACTCTAAAATGGCTGAGTTCCAGATGATAAACGGAAGCCTCAAAACTTCCGTTTATCATCTGGAACCATGCGTTTCTCAAATTAAATACAGGTATCAAAAGGGAGGCATACGACAATGATGACGGAGTCCGACCAAACTCAAAATCTTTTCCAAACAGCCAGGAAACAATTCAATATCGCAGCCGATTTTCTAGGCTTAGAACCCGGCTTGCGTAAAGTTATGTCAAGCTGCAAACGCGAACTGACTGTCAATTTCCCGGTCAATATGGACAACGGTACGGTTGACGTATTGACCGGCTACCGCTTCCACCATAACGTAGCTCGTGGCCCGGCCAAAGGCGGCATTCGCTACCACCCAATGGTCAACCCGGATGAATTAAGAGCTTTAGCCATGCTCATGACATGGAAATGCGCCACGGTTGATATTCCCTACGGCGGTGCTAAAGGTGGGGTTATGGTTGACCCTAAAAAACTAAGCTTACGCGAACTAGAAAACCTGACCCGCCGCTACACCACCGAAATTTCACTTCTAATCGGACCGGATACCGATATTCCGGCCCCGGACATTAATACCAACTCTCAGACAATGGCCTGGATGATGGATACTTATTCCATGCAAAAAGGTTATACCGTAACGGCAGTTGTCACAGGCAAACCGGTCAATATCGGTGGAGCGGAAGGCCGCAGTGAAGCCACCGCTCGTGGAGTCCAGTATATCATCCGGGAAGCCTGCCGGGAGAAGAATTTAAACCTGAGCGGGGCAAAAATTGCCATCCAGGGTTTTGGTAATGCCGGGGCGACTGTGGCCCGGATGTTGGCCTCCGATGGCGCGGTAATCGTGGCTGTAAGCGATTCAAGAGGCGGCATTTACAACCCGGATGGTCTGGATATTCGTAAAGCAGTTACCCTAAAGCAGGAACACCACACCCTGTCAGGCTATTCAAACGCGGAGCGGATAACCAACCGGGAGCTTCTCGAACTGGATTGCGACATTCTGATACCGGCGGCCTTTGAAAACCAGCTTAATGGCGATAATGCCCGTCAGGTGAAGGCAAAAATTGTCGCGGAAGCGGCGAACGGTCCGACCAACCTTGAAGCCGACCAGGTATTCCATGATAACGGGGTTTTCGTGCTACCCGACATCCTGGCTAACGCCGGAGGGGTCACGGTAAGCTATTTTGAATGGGTCCAGGATTTGCAATCTTTCTTCTGGAACGAGGTCGAAACCAACAAGCGGCTGCACGAGATTATGACCAAAGCTTTTGCCGAGGTTTATAAAGTTTCTCAGGAGAAAAAAGTTGATATGCGGACGGCTGCTTATATCCTGGCCGTGGGTCGGGTAGCCGAAGCTTCCATAACGCGGGGTATTTACCCGTAAATAGATAAGCGCCGCTTACAATTCCTATTTCCCAGCTTCTCAGAGGTTGGGGAACGCGAAGTATTTCATTTTATGATACGCCCGAAAGCCGTGACCGAGCTTGAAAACAAGGCCAGGTTGTGGTATACTACCCAAGCTTTTGTAAAAGAAGCGCCGGAAGCCCGTGGGTTCGGCGTTTTATTTTGCTAAAGCGGTCAACCTGTACTCTAACATACCCAATCAACCGGGTTATTTCAAGGAGAAGAGCAGTCCAATGCCCAAAGTGAAAACACACAAAGGCGCGCAAAAACGGTTTAAAATTACCTCAACCGGGAAGGTTTTGCGAATGCATGGGCAAAAAAGCCACTTGCGCCGCCGCAAAGCCAGTCGGGCGACGAGCCAATACGATAAAATGTCGTTGGTTTCTACCGCCCTGGCTTCCCACATCAAAGATGCGCTTCCTAACGGTCTGCCCAAATAATTAAGGGGTAAGATTAAGTCTGCTAACCAGGCAGACATACCGGATTTTAACCAGTGTCCCACCGGCTGCGCCCGTGCCGGAAGCCTGTCACCAGGCGTTGGGACCGTAATTTGCTGAAGAGCAAGAGAAGAAAGGTTTCTCAAAATGCCTAGAGCAACAAACGGCGCAGCGAGCCAGCAACGTCATAAGAAGACGCTAAAAGCAGTAAAAGGTTATCGCGGCGCACGTCATCGTCTTTACCGAATGGCTATTCAGCACGAAATGCGTTCAGGAATGTTCGCTTTCCGTGACCGTAAAGCCCGCAAACGCGACTTCCGCTCCCTGTGGATTGCCCGTATCAACGCAGCCGCCCGCGAACTGGGCCTTTCCTACAATCGGTTGATTGAAGGCTTGACCAAAGCCGGTGTCGCCGTAGACCGTAAGATTCTGGCTGAATTGGCCGTGAACGACAGTGAAGCTTTCAAGAGCTTTGTCGAACTGGCCCGCCAGCATCAGACCGCTCCGGTTGCCGCCTCCGCTGCGTCGGAAGCCTAAATAAACAGGAGAGCCACTTTTCCGGCTCGACTGATGAAATAATACAGGCCGGATTCCCCCGGCCTGTTTGATTTTAGACAAGAAGTAAAAAGCAATGCCATTTAAAGGAAACTACAATAAGTCCGGTGGACCTCAGAAACAACGTCAGAGCGGGGATGTACGGCCCGGCAATACCCATTTGCACCCCAACTCTTACAAGAACCAGGCGAAAGCGGCCCATACCCATAAACCGGAAGTCGTAGTCGAGGAAAAGCAGCCCGGCTTGATTACCAGCTCGGATAATGATAAGGCCCGCTTCATTCGCAATCTATTAGGCAAAAAGGACCGCTACGCCGCCAGGCATTTTGTTACCGAAGGGGTACGGTTAGTCTGGGAAGCTTTGCGAGCTGCTAAACCACCGCTGTACACTCTGTACGACTCGGAGGCACTGGCAAAGACCGAGGAAGGCCAACGCCTTTTAATGCGCCTGATCGAAATGGCCGAGGACAAAAAGGGCGTTTTTCCAGCCACAGCCCGAGTAATGGAAGGCATAAGCGATACGGTAACGCCCCAGGGTGTCACCGCAGCAGTGCCTTTTCTCCAGTGGCAACCGGCAGAATTAGCGGCGGCCAGGCTGCACCTTATTCTGGATCAAGTGCAAGACCCCGGCAACCTTGGCACAATCTTGCGCTCGGCCTGGGCCGCTGGTGAAACCGCGCTCTATCTCACTGAAGGCAGCGTGGACTTTTATTCGCCCAAAGTGGTCAGAGCCGGAATGGGCGCTCATTTCAAGGTTCCGGCGGTCCTGGGGCAGACCTGGGAGAAGTTAAGCGAAAGTCTTTCTTCAACCGGGATTGAGCAAATTATGCTGGCCGATAGCGGCGATGAAGACATCCCGGTTTCCAAAGGCCACAACCTGCCGGAAGTCAGCTATTACGAGGTTGATTGGAGCAAGCCAACTGCTGTAATCATCGGGAACGAGGCGCATGGGGCCAGTGCGGAAGCTCGCAGAGCCGCCACCCATGTTTTACGAATACCGATGCCCGGTGGAGCCGAGTCGCTCAATGCCTCGGTAGCCGCCAGCCTGGTTATCTTTGAAGCCTTGCGCCAGCGCAATCAGGCAAAATAAAAAGCTAACAATCCTTAAGCGTGTGGATGTGGTCGTTTTTGTAGCGTATGGGTATTCGCTTAGATGGGACTGGCAATTCCTTGAGAGAAATAACCTAATATTTTAGGCGTTTTCTCCATATAAAATTCATTTAATTGCCCAATCTTGAAACCCTGGGCTTCGATTA
>JAYSYV010000454.1:0-1827 GCA_043727245.1 Chloroflexota bacterium
GCGAATTTTCCGAGCAATATTTAATCGAACGAGCCGGAGGTGATTTCAAGCTGGCGCGTGGCCTTATTTCGGCCATGCTCAACTTTTACACCTGGGAAAGCGAGACTTTTGCCGAGCGGTTGAGCCGGGAAGATTTTGATAATTTAACGGGCGCGAGCCTGGATAACCCTTCGGCCTTGCGCCTGGCCCTGTATGATTATGTCAGCGCTGCGCCGCGCTCCGGTTTCGTGGATGGACGCGAACGCCCCGAAGCCCTGGAACTTTTTTCAGCCGGGTTGGGTCTTGAACCGGGCCTGGTGGAGGAACTGCTCTACCTGGACGGCGAAGAAAATGCCCTGTTGAAATTACGCACCCGCCAGGATGGTCAACCTTACCGGAGGCCGGGTGCTGCCGAGGTAGTGCGGCGTTATAATCGCATGGCGATAGAAACTTTACTTTATAACTGTAGCGAGGTAGTGTTTGGATTCGGGATGACACTTCCGGCGGCCCTGGTCAAGCGTATCGGCTTTCTTTCAAAGGAACTGCGTATTCCCTACGACCTGGAATATAACTCGCTGGGCGAAGTTCAAGTCAGGTTATACGGCCCCGCCCAGGCTTTTGGCGCACCGACCAAACACGGCGAGAGCCTGGCCGCGCTTACATTCACGGTGCTGGCCCTGGCCCGTCGGCTGGCGCAGGCCACCGAAAGTAACCAGACGGCTGCCGTTAAAACCGGGAAAGCTGCTAAAGAAGCGCAAAAGCCGGGTAGCGTAGAAAATAGCGTCCATTCTTTGATAGCCCTGGTTCACCTGCGAGATAAAGCTCATTCATTTGACGTGGCGGCGGTAGCGCACTATTTAGCTCCTATCGAGCCGCAGAGTAACGTAGAAGACATATCCCCTAAATCTGGTATAGTTGATGAATTAGAAGTTAATAGTAGTGAAAAAATTCTCCGGGAGGGTCCGGCAGTTTACGAGGTTCAAAGCAAGCCTTTCGACCCGGCGGCCTACTATAAACAGAAAGAAGCCACTCGTAAGGAATTTGATAGCAGTATTGAAGCTCGCTTTTATGAAGAGTTTAGCGCCCTGGTCCGGGAAGGCCACACCGCCGGGTGGCAGGTCCAGCGCGAACCGGAAGCGTTGGCTTTACCTGCCTTGAACCTGCTCTATATACCGGATTTTGCCTTTTACCGGGGTAACCTGAAAGTCTGGCTCGAAATAATCGGCTTCTGGACACCTGACTACCGCGTCCGCAAACTGGAAAAGCTGGATAAACTGAAAGCCCAGGACAATCACAAAATCGTGCTGGCCCTGGCCCAGGAACTTAAAGCTAGCTTTACCGAGGATTCCGATGGCGAACAGCGCGAATTGCCTTTCCCAGCCATTTATTTCAAGCAGTCCTTACGCCCGACTGAAATTGTTAAACTGCTGCAAGAGCAATTCGACGACCGGGCCAGCCGCCTGGCCCAGGCCGGTTCCAACCAGACGAATCTGGAAGAATTACGCGCTCAGAAGGGTTTTGTGGCGGAAGAGAGCCTTCTGGAAGTGTTGGGCCTTTATAATAAAAATGAACTGTTGAGTACTTTGCAAAAGCTGGGACTTATGACCGACTATATCGACGCTTACGGGCTGTGTTCGCCGGATTACCTGACTCAGGCCGGTGTCACTTTGCTCAAAGCCCTGGAATTTACTGACCGTTTAACCCCGGACGAAGCCGAAGCAGCCCTGGTATCGTCAGGATTAGCTTTGGCGGCCGGGCAAATTGAAAGCTTGTTGGGCCGTTTATCGGGGCTGGCAGTCGTGCGGCCATCGCTATTCGAGGTGTATGTTACCAGAGAAGGTACGGTTC
>JAYSYV010000455.1:0-5776 GCA_043727245.1 Chloroflexota bacterium
ACGGTTTCCGCCTGCTACTGTAACCGGCGTAATAAAGGTAGGATCAGCGCCAAAGCTGGTGCCAACATTGATACTTAGCATCAAGGCAACCGCGGCGAAACTTAAAGCAAAAGCATAGCTGATTTTTGAACGCAGGCTAAGACGACGCAGACGGAAAAGTTTTCCCATAAGAATAGACATCCTCCTGGATAAGGGTCAAATTTATATATAAATTATTACAAGAGCCTGGCACAAGTTAAGGCCACTATGAATACATAAGAGCATTTACTGTCGAACCTATTAAAATATTTCATTTTTTAGAGTACAGTTAAAATGATTATAGCACACCTTTTTGAAGAATTTAGGTTTTTACTTTTCTCACTACCACTATATGTAGCCTAAAAGCAACTTTCCTGATCAATTGTGTAGTACTAAAAGGGGATTTCCAGGCCGGGTTACTTCTAGAATTCTGAATATTTTTAGCCATTTAACAAACCTCTGAAAAATAAAACGCAATATATTGTACCCAAGGATGGAAGTATACAAAATATAGTTTATATTATTAAATTAAAAATTAGTACTCAAAGGGCAGATTTGTACATTGGTATAGTACTTTTGTCATTTAAAAATTTGCAATTTACTTACAGTAGCAAAGTGGGAAGTGGTTCGAAAATAGGAAGTTTGCCGGGTAAAGCCATTAGAAAAGGGTAGGCGAATAAAATATATTTTAGCGAGTCGTTACAGCCGGTTTCAGGCATTTTGCAACTAATTTTCCTTTATGATAAAGTAACCGGGATGAAACTGAATCCAGACGGCAGGTTACAAGGTCTGGTTGTACCGGCGACACTCCCAAAATATCCCGGCAAAACCCAGGCGGAGAGTAGAAAGTGCTGGAAACTGCTCCCATAAAAAGCATTTTTACCCTCAAAGGATTTGCCGCCGCCCGGCAAACTAACAGTATCCGGTATATTCTGGTCATTTTGCTATACATACTGGTGGCCCTGGCTTTTACCTGGCCGCTGGCTTTACACCTCACCGACCACACAGGCGGCTCCCTGACCTACGACCGTGACCAAAACCTCTGGACGCTCTGGTGGGCCAAACAAGCCCTATCCAATTTTCATGTCACGCCTTATTTTACCAATTTCCTTTATTATCCCGATGGAGTGAGTCTATACCTTTTCCCGACCAACCTTGTCGCCGGGATAATCAGCCTGCCACTTCAAGCCCTGTTTGGCCTGGTCGCCAGTTTCAACTTGCTCTACTTTTTAGGAGTGGTTGGCGGAGCCTGGGGAATTTACTGCCTGGTCTGGTATCTGACCAGGGACAACATCGCGGCCTTTATAGCCGGGCTAATCTTTGTTTTCGCACCCTGGCAGAACCCGGCCAGCGAGCTTAACCAGCTCAATATCGTTCAGTTTCAATGGCTGGCCTTTTTTACACTGTGGGTAGTTAAATATCTGGACTGGCTTTTCCCCGGACGCGCTGCCGGGCGGCTGGCCTTACCACTCGAACAGATTCTTCAGGACCGCCGCAAATACCAGTGGCACTATGGCACGTTAGCCGCATTGTTCCTGGTTTTCATCGCTTTTACCGACCAGTATCACCTGCTGTTTGCGCTCTTTATACTGGCCTGGTTGAGCCTGGCTCCGTTTGTCCGCCTTTTAATCAAAAAGAACTGGCAAGAGCTAGGGATTAACCTGTTTAAGTTAGTTTTGCTGGCTGTGCCGGTAGGGGTGGCCTTTTTCCCGGTGCTGCTGGGATTTATCCGGGACGCTCGAAGTAAAGCCTTTTTAGATACCGGTAACAACCAGATTTCAGGCATGGATGCCTGGAGCCTGATTTCCCCCTGGGGAGTAAGCAACCATGGTAAGGTCTTGCAATTGGAGCGGTTTCACTTTCCCGACCCGGCTTATTACTACTCAGTCGGCTGGTGGGTAATCCTGGGGGTAGCCGGAATAGGAGTGTGGAAAATGCGAGCCGCCCGGACCTGGGGTTATCTGGCCCTTTTAACGGCGGTGCTGGCCCTGGGTAACAACCTGATTATAAGTAACTGGGATACGAGTATACTGCTATTCGGCCCTATTTTCAGTCAGATACCCCTGCTAAATGTAATGCATTATGCCTGGCGCTGGCTTCTGATGGCCTCGCTGGGTCTGGCGGTAAGCTATGGGTACGGTTTGGCCTGGCTGCGCCAGAAACTCGCCAGCGAGGTTGGGCCAGTTGAACCCTTTTCGTTCAAAAAACGAAACTTCGCTCAGGTAAAAATAGTCGTCTTACCCCTGTTAATTGCAGTGAGCCTGGCCGGACTCCAGCCTTTCCCGACCGCCTGGCAGCAATGGGAAGTCCCGGCTGAACCGCCGGTCTTCAGTAAAAATGTAATGACCGCTTCCGGCGCTCTGCTGGAATTGCCTTTTAATGAGCAAAACTGGGATAAAGCCGACAATATGCGCTACCAGACCAGCCACAACCGGCCAATAATTGCCGGATATATGGCTCGCCAATCCTTAATTGACTATAGCGCAAGCCCTTTCGCCTTCTTTTTTGAGGAATATCCGGTGGCGGCAAAAGATGTAATCCAGGTTACGCCGGAGGGAGTTAAAAGCCTTTTGAGCTATTACCACTTTGCCTATATAGTGCTGTATAAAGATACACTGACCGGACCGCGCCAGGATTACTTCCGCCAGGTTATCGAGCAGTCGCTTGGCCCGGTTAAAACCGCCTGTGTTTACGAAGATTCGCGAAGCCTGGTCTGCCCGGTTACGCCTCCCCAAAACCCTGTGCCATTCCTGGCCCTTTCCAGAGGTTGGTACGGCCCCGAAGCCGAAAATGGTGGTCAGCGCTGGCTGCGCGGCCAGGAAGGTTTTATGGGCCTGTTCATCCCAGCTACCGGAACCTACAGGCTTAACTTTGAAGGGGCCGCTTATTTAACCGCCCGCAGTCTGGTGGTCGAAGTAGACGGGCAGACCCAGGCCCAGGCCACTATCCAGCCCAACCGCCAGCTTTATTCGTTGGAATTGAAATTAACCGAGGGCAATCATATAATGAGGCTCTATAGCCCGGAACAACCCGACCGGCCCAGCAACAACGGCACACCCACCGATACTCGGACTCTTACATTATTATTTAGCAAGGTGCAGCTAGTGAAAAGCGAAATCCAGGTATCTAACTGATGGCTTCGACCGATACGAAATTAAAAATCCCGGAAGAAATTCCCGCTAAAACTCCTGAGAAGGCTGTCATCTGGCAAGACCGCTGGTGGATTTGGCCTGCTTTTGGTTTATCGGCGTTGGCCCTAATAATATGGGGATACGTAATCCTTCCAGGGAACACGTTTCTTTCGTGGCTGTGGTGGCCGGTGGCCCTGGTCGCCGCCATAGGAGCAAGCTGGCTTTTGTGGCGGCAAATGCGGCCAGCTAAACAGGAGGCGGCCAGGCTTGAACCCGCTGCACCCAAAAAGCTGGCCTGGTGGCTCAAAATCCCGCTAGGTCTGGTCCTTCTGCTCTTGCTGGGGCTACTGCTAAATCTCTTTATCCTGGTGAAATATCCCCAGCTTTTGCGCTACGATTCCTATGAATACAGCCGGATTGCCTATCAGTACAGCCAGAAAGGATATACACCGGACGCTATTCGCACGCCCGGTTATACCCTGCTGATTGCCGGTATCTACAAACTGGCCGGTGGTCCTCAGCCGGAACCGGACCGGGTTTTTGGCCCGCCCCTGCCTCCGGCCTTCACGTTGTATTTTGTGTGGGTCTTCCAGGCTTTACTGCTTTCCCTGACCGCTCTGGTGGTTTACGGCCTTGTAGCAGAATTGATGAAGGACCGGCAGCCTTATTTGCAAACTGGCCGGATTTACTGGGGGCGCGGCCTGAGTCTACTGGGAACGGGCCTGGTCGCTTTCTGTCCTTTTCTAATTGCCTATACCAGCCTGACCCTGACCGAAGTTGCCGCTGCTCTCTGGCTGACCACCAGTGTCTTTTGCTGGATAAAGTTCCTGAAATATCCACGAGTGTTGGTCTACGGCTGGCTGGCCGGGGTCGCGCTGGCCTGGCTGCTGCAAACCCGGCCAACTTTTATGTACCTGCCTCTACTGGCGATACTAACTCTGGTCTGGTTTGGGCGAGGCCGCTGGCGCTTATGGAGTCCGCTGGCCCTGGTCTTACCGCTGGCGCTTTTTCTGTGGCCCCAATCGGTCGCCAACCTGGAAACCTGGGGGGAACCCAACCCGGTCATTGCCGCCGACCTTTCGACCTATCAAACGGCGGTCGGGATTTACTATGTCACCTACGGCGGGCTGCCGCGCTACCAGACTATCACCAGCGCTGCCAGTCCTGCCCCGACCGAAGAACTTATCTGGGAACGCCTGAGTGGCTATTTACCCCTGGAAATGGGCCAGCGCGGCGGGCAAACCCTCTCCAAAGACCAACGACTGGCCGCTGTAAAAATAGAAAGAGATTATTTCAAGAAGTACTTTACCAATTATGTGCTGTCGAACCCGCTCCAATTTGCCGGAACGGTCGGGCAGCGGTTGTGGTTTATGTGGGACCAGCGCTATGTCTTCCCCTATTACGACCCCGGCTATTTCGATTACCGCTGGCTGACCGATAATCTAAACCGGCTTTATCTGATTGCCGGGCTGGTCGGGTTGGTGGCGGCTTTCTGGCGTTGGGGCAGATTGGCCCTGCCGCTCTGGTTGAGTATAGGTTATCTGGTCGGGGTTAATGCCCTGGTGCGGATAGAGTTCCGTTACATGCTGCCGGCCTACCCGTTGTTGCTGATTTTCACGGCGCTTGGTTTATGGGAAATCTGGCAAGTCGTCCGAGGAAGAATTAAAGGCAAAGCGAGGAGTAGCATCCTGGCCGGGGCAGGGCTAGCCCTGATGCTGGTGGTAGGGCTTTCGGCCCTATTACCGCTAATTCCGCCGACCAATGCCACGCGAGAAAAAGCCCTTGACGTGAAAGCCCAGGCTGACGAGCTTAACAATGTCCGGCAATTCTGGGCCGCCGAGCCGCTCTATAACCAGGCGATTACGCTGGACCCGGCGGAACCGCAACTCTGGAGCAGCCGAGGCAATTATTTTGCCGGTACGGGCAATTACGAAAAGGCGCTGCCGGACTACAATAAAGCTATCCAGTTGGACCCCACAGCCGGAGACCCCTACCGCTGGCGCGGCCAGGCTGAAGAAAAGTTGGGCCGGGACAGCGCAGCCCGTACGGACTTTGAAAAATTCTTGCAACTCGCCCCGGCCAACCATCCCCGGCGGTCCAAAATCGAAAATGAAATCCAGCTATTAAAGTAGTAGTTACTACTGTTTAGCGACTTCTTTCTACTCTGTTATTTAAGATTTGCCAGGGATATTTTTAGAAAGTTCTTATTTTAGAAAGTTCTTACTTTAGAATGTCCGTGAGTGGCAAGAGTTACTTAACAGGATACTTTCCACTTTTCCACATTGCTGCCCACACCAGCCCGGCCAAGAGGATAAAACAAAACCCATAATAAGCCAGTGAAAAGAGTGGGGTTTTAGCTAAATAAGTGCCTATCAAACCCAGTTTAGCCCCCCAATCAACCGTATAATCGGCCCGGAAAACCAATATTTGATCGGTTGGCTGCCTGTTGAGCAAGGCCGGGGTGGTTAAACCAGCTTTATCCTTGAGGTTATAGGTATCTTCCGACCACAAAGGCTGCCTGTTGCCCTCGAAACGGTCTATGCCCTTAAACGAAGCCGAAAATACTCCCAGGCTGTCCAGGTTAGTGCCATCAGGCGAGGTCAGTTTGATGAACAGCCGAGTGGGTT
>JAYSYV010000456.1:0-1825 GCA_043727245.1 Chloroflexota bacterium
AGCAAGGTAATCCCGCCGGAGCTTTGACTGTAGCGGCGGGCCACCGAAACTACCAGGCGCAAATTGGCCTCAATTAGTTTTTGCTTGGAGTCTTCGTCGCCCTCGTCTTTAAGCTGAGCCAGCCGCTTTTCTTCTTCCTGGGTCAAAAGCTTGGTCCGGCCAATCTGGCGCAGGTAATCTGCTACCGGGTCGGTGCTGTAATAGTCGGCGGAAATAGCGGCCGCCTGGGCCAATCTTTCCGCGTCCCGCACCAACCGCTCGGCATCCTGGACCAGTTCTTCTGTTTCCTTGTCGGTCTCACTCAAAGCGACCCTGGTCGGCTCGATGCCTTCAGTCTCGGCTACCGCCGCTTCTTCCAGGGCAGCTTCTTCTTCGTCTTCGGCTGCTGCCGCAGCCGAATTTTCTGCGGCATGGTCTGGCTCATTGGAGAATTCCTCCTCCAATTCAAGCTCGTCACTTTCATCATGCTTGCCGTTACGTTGCATGACCGATACTTCTTTATCTTTAGCGGAATTTTTCTTTGGTGCCATAGTTATGGAAAAGCCTCACTAATGAAGGATATGGTGACTGAACCCCAAATTTTAACTTGCTCAAGCTCAACCTTAAAAGGAAATAGCAGATTTCTTTCATCGCGTTATTCGCGGCTTATTATAGCAGAAATGAAGGCAAGTGTGTTGCAACAATGGATATTTGAAAAGTGTTATAATATGTAGGATTTTGAAGACATAGGCTAAAACCCTTAGCGTCGGTTTTACTAGCCTGAAGAACTATAGGAGGCATCAATTTATGTCTACACGAGCCAAGGTCGCGGTATTGAAGACCAGGCCGGAAACCGTTCTGGAAGATTACGAAAAGCTAATGAAACTGGCTGACTTCGAGAAACACCTCGACCCTTCCAAAACGACCATTCTAAAGGATAATATTAGCTGGCACTTTCCTTTCCCAGCCGCCAATAGTACTCCCTGGCAACTTGAAGGTGTCATTCAAGGCTTGAAAAATAATGGCTTTGAAGATGTCTCTTGTGTCCAAAATAAAACCGTAGTTACCAACGCTTTCAAGGGTGAAGACCTCAATAATTACGTTCCACTTTTCAAAAAGTATAAAATTCCGGTCCTTTACAACTTTGAGCCGGACGATATGACCTGGATTAAGTACAAACCTAAAGCCAAGATGCTGGTGTTGGATAAAATCTTCCCGGAAGGCATTTATATCCCGGATTACTTCTTTGATAAAAATATCATTCACCTGCCAACTGTTAAATGCCATATCTATACCACTACCACTGGCGCGATGAAAAACGCTTTCGGGGGTCTGCTCAATACCAAGCGGCACTATACCCATAGCTGGATTCACGAAACCCTGGTGGACCTGCTGGCTATCCAGAAAGAAATTCACAGCGGTATTTTCGCGGTAATGGACGGCACGACTGCCGGTAACGGCCCCGGCCCGCGCACTATGTTCCCGGTAATTAAGGATTACATATTGGCCTCGGATGACCAGGTAGCGATTGACGCGGTAGCCGCCAAGATGATGGGGTTTGACCCGCTTTCGATCAAGTATATCCGCATGGCCCACGATGCCGGGCTGGGTGTGGGCGATCCCCGCGAAATTGAAATAGTTGGGGCCGATATTTCCAACGAAAGCTGGGGCTTCAAGGTTGGCGATAATGGGGCCAGCCGGGTGGGCGACTTTATGTGGTTCGGCCCGATGAAGAGTGTCCAGAAGCTATTTTTCCATACGCCGCTTGTCAACGTCTTTATCTTAGGTAGTGAAGCCTATCATGACTATTTCCGCTGGCCGAGCAAAGACAAGCGGACCTTCCAAA
>JAYSYV010000457.1:0-1824 GCA_043727245.1 Chloroflexota bacterium
GCGGCATACGAAGTTGACGCGCTATCTCTCCAACCGATTGTTGTGAGGAGGCCAGTAGGCTCAATATCGCGCGGCGGTTCGGCTCCGCAATGATTTCGATCATATATTCCACTGCCCTAGTATACACCATACAGTATATACGTGTCAAGGTACATAAAGGCAATGAGGCCCAGCCAACGGTTTCAGTCAGCGTGTGAGATACACCGGGTGCTATAGGCGTAAAACAGTAGTCCTAAGCGCATCAGTGACAACTTAAGGATTGTGAGAAGTTGTCAAGCCAATAAATTCTTTTTTGAGGAGCTTTTACTTGTGTTTATCATGATTTTGGTCTATCTTTGGGTATATAGATTTTTATAAAGAACCGCTTTGGCCTGGCAAATAATACTATTCTAATTAGAAAGTTTTATCGAAGGAATGGCAAGCAAATATTCAAAATTACCTGTTTCCGATTCAGATGTACCCGCTAAAAATTCAGTTATAGCTCCGGCCACAACTCAGGAAGTTCTTCAACCTCAAACTACCTCGAATGTACTCAGTGGCAAGCTGTCCCTGCTGCTGGCGGTGGCCTGCGGTCTATCGGTGGCTAACCTTTATTATATCCAGCCGGTGCTGGTAGATATGGGTCGGGATTTTAATATTCCGAACGGACAGGCCGGGATTTTGTCTACCCTTTGCCAGATTGGTTACGCCGTTGGTATTTTGTTGATTGTGCCGTTGGGGGATGCCCTGGAACGGCGCGGCCTGATTGTGCGGCTCTTGCTGGGTGTTTCGCTGGCGCTGGCCGGGGTAGCGGTCGCGCCCGGTTTCAACTGGCTGGCGATTGCAATTACCCTGGTCGGGATAACTACCATTGTCCCCCAGCTTATCGTACCGCTGGCGGCCAGCCTGGCGAAACCTTCCGAGCGGGGCCGGGTCATCGGCAATATTATGAGCGGCCTGTTAATCGGGGTCTTACTCTCCCGGACTGTCAGCGGTTATGTAAACACCTGGCTGGGCTGGCGCTTCATGTACTTCATCGCAGTAGGCGTGATGTTACTCCTGGCGCTGGTCTTATGGCGCATTCTGCCGGTCAGCCAACCCCAAACCCGGCTCAATTACCGGGCGCTGCTTACTTCGTTGTTGCACCTTATTAAGACCGAGCCGGTCCTACGCGAGTCGGCCCTATTTGGCGGCCTCGCTTTCGGGGCAATGAGCGCTTTCTGGGTGACATTAACCTTCCTACTGGCTGGAGCGCCCTACTTTTACGGCAGCGATGTGGTCGGTCTGTTCGGGCTAATCGGGGCTGGGGGCGCTTTGATGGCTTTGCTGGTGGGCAAGCTATGCGACCGGATAAACCCGCGCTACATTACAGGGGTAGCCCTGCTGAGCAGCCTGGTGGGCTTTGGTCTGGTCTGGTGGGGCGGCCAGTTCTTACAAGCCCTGGTAGCAGGGGTGCTTTTGCTGGATTTGGGGGTCCAATCGGTTCAGATTTCCAACCAGAACCGGATTTACAGCCTTAAATCCGAAGCAGGCAGCCGCCTCAATACAGTATACATGGTCAGTTACTTTACCGGGGGGTCACTCGGCTCATTCCTGGGCGTGTACGGCTGGGAATGGTTGGGCTGGAACGGCGTAACCCTGGTCGGCGGCGGTTTGCTGACATTAGCCCTCATAATTTACGCGCTCGACCGCAACAAATAACAGAACTTTGTAGCTATTAAACCTTATTGTAGCTATTCCCTATAGCTAATCAAAACTAACCCTTTTAGGGTAGCTCATGCGTCAAGTATAGGCACTAATAACTTCTACTGCCGAAGCACTTGGTACAATCTTAAGACGCTTGAA
>JAYSYV010000458.1:0-1822 GCA_043727245.1 Chloroflexota bacterium
ACCATTTTAAGCAGGGAGTGGAGGGTAAAGCGATGACGTATTATAAGGAGGGGCTTTTATGTTTGATGAACCTAAAAAGACAATAACTTTAGGCTGGGATTACTCCGCCGCGTATGTACAGGTAGACCCGGTGATAGATGAGTACCCTATACCGAGCCTTTGCATTAAAGAACAGATGCTAATCAATGGTAAACCTGATGGTAAGGCAAGGTTCTACAGGGTAGCTGAGGAAATACAGTATGACGCAGCGGCAGTAAAGCAGGCTATGCAAGCATTGGCGGATAGTCATAAACGGTTAATCAAGTCAGCAATGGGGAGCATAATTATTTAGATAACCCGCTTGAGAGGCGGGTAGTAGGAAGGAAAGAGGTTAAGGTTATGACAACAGCAGCAGCGAAGTCGGTCAAGTTTGAGAAGGGGATAATCAAAGTTAATCTACTCAGGCAAGGCGTGTATAAGTACGAAGAAGTAGAGGGGTTCAAGCTGGGTGATACCGGCCTGGGTTACAGAGTAGAGGCAATTCATGTAGGCGATGACCCGACTTACTGGCCGACTCACCTGGCCAGTGGTTGCAAGATAGGCCGGGGATACATGAAGATGCGGGCGTGTCAGGCGATGGTACGGGCGCTGGCAGAAGTAGGCATAGACTGGACCGCGACGGACCCTGGCAAGATTGCCACCCCTGCACAAGTGCAACTCGTCAGGGATATTATTAACCAGTATCCCCGGTAGATAGATAGGTAGGTAGATAGGTAGTACAACTCGGTTGAGAGCCGGGTAGAAGGATTAAGGTTATGGAAATAGCACTGCTTGCAGCGGCTTATGTCGCGGTCCACCTGGCGTTCTCCCGGTTACGGCTGCGGTCTCGCCCCCGTAATACCTGGCGCGAAGATGTCAAAGAAAACCCGGTTCATTTAGTTAAATGCAAGAAAGGATAGCAAAGATTATGTCAAAGTTACTGGCCTATCACGGCAAAGAAGAATTAAAACAGGCGGCTATTGCCGAAGTGCGCTGGCATCGGGAGCAGGACAAGCTGGTCCAGGGTTACGGTTACTGGGAAGATGGAAAGGGCTGTGCCGTGGGCTGTAGATACCACAGTAGCGACCACCACCAGGCCGAGATAGTAGACGGTATCACTGCTATGGTAGCTATGTTAGAGGATGTGTTATTCGAGGGTTTGCCAGAAGAGAAGGCCCGGTTGTGGCCGGAACGTTATCACTCCGCTATCCCTACGGGCGCGGACCTGTCCCAGATTGCAGACCGCTGGTTTCTCTGGCTTCTCTCTGAACCTGAGATGGTTATGAGGTACGCGGATGAGGCGGGGCAAACAGCTATCGCGATGGTGGTCGAGTTGTTCCACCGCCGCTTGAGCGGTGATGAGCCTACCGTGACTGAGTGGCTGGCTGCTGCTCGTGCTGCTTATGGTGCTGCTGCTGCTCGTGCTGCTCGTGCTGCTTCTGCTGCTCGTGCTGCTTCTGCTGCTGCTTCCGGTGCTGCTGCTGCTCGTGCTGCTGCTTATGAAATGATGGCGGATAAGCTTATTGAGTTACTAAGTCAGGCTGTATAGTTGAACCGCGAAGTCCATTGAGAGTGGGCTTCCCTCCTCCACCCCAGGCAGTAAAGGAAAAAGGATTAAGGTTATGAAGAAGAAGTACGAGAGGCATTACGCCCACCTGAAACCCCTGGTTAAATTTGAAGTAAGGGTGCTGGAACACTTCGACCGGGGATACTTGCCCGGCTACTACTCGGTGGCCTGTACCGCCACGGCACAGGGCGTAGAAGCCACGCACCGGGTAGCCCTACCAACCCCCGCACTACGTCA
>JAYSYV010000459.1:0-5757 GCA_043727245.1 Chloroflexota bacterium
GTCATAAGGTAAAAAAAGCCTGTTTGACGTTTGCATTATACCCCTTAGAGTCTTCTGACCAAATCTTTCACAAGGTTTGCCGCTCCTAATCCTCTTTGAGTTTCTGCTTCCCTTCCTTCAGGTTTCTGGTACTAGTCCTATTTTAGGACGTTCTGGGATCTGGTAAATCTATTTCTTACTTGCCCACCAGTGATTTAAGTCCAAAGTACTTGCCTTAGTTTTTTGTTTATTACCCTTCTTTTTGAGAAGGTATTGAAAGGAATTTAGTAAATTGGCTAAAAAGTTATATGTAGGCGGTCTGTCTTTTGATACTTCCGACAACAGCCTGGAAACCCTGTTTGCCCAAGCAGGAACCGTTGACTCTGCTCGCGTCATCATTGACCGTGACAGTGGTCGTAGCAAAGGGTTCGGCTTTGTTGAAATGAGTAATGACAGCGAAGCTTCCAGAGCCATAACCCAGTTCAACGGCACCAACTTCGAGGGCCGCACGATTACCGTTAACGAAGCCCGTCCCCAGGTTGATCGCAACCAGCGCGGCGGTGGCGGTGGTGGTTACAACCGTTACTAAGGTTTAAGGGTTTTAACACCATGAGCATTAATGAGAACCATCCATTAAACGCTAACTCTAATTTGAGTGAGGCTGTCAGTCTGTTAAAGGACTGCCAGCCTCTGGTTACGCGCCTCAAAGCCCACGGCGTAACTATTGAACTCAGTCCGCAAGAGAAGAAAAGTTTATTGAACTTTGAAAAACTGGTACTGGCAAATTACACGGATAGCCAGTGGAGTTACTTGCGCGTGGCCTCCGGTATTCAGCTTAGCGGTGTAGCCGTCCTGTCTACATGCCTTACTCGTTTTCAGGCGGGCTAACCCGGTCCACCTGATAATCCGACCTCACTCGCAACCCGCAGAGGACCAATGTTAAATTACAATCCGTCCCTTGTCCCACCAACTCGGCTGGAGGCTATCGCTTTATTAAAAGCTTGTTGGCCTTTGCGCGACCGGATGTTGAGTTTGGGTTCGGAAAAATTGGAACTGGGCGATTACGACCTCGCGCTTTTGATGGGCTTTCAGAAAGTCGTGCTGGCTGGCCTGACAGGGGACCAGGATATTCTATTCCGTTCCGGGTTATCCTCATCTGACGTGATGGAATTGGACCACCTGCTGGCAAGTTACCGCTTTGATAGTATTCCTCAACTGAACCGGCTGGAGACTAAAGCTCAACCGGGCCGCTCAGACAGGCGTTCAAAAGTAAAATCTGACGAATGACTACATCCGGCCTTTGCGGTTTGTTAAACACTAAAAACAGCCTGGAAAATAAAGGATTGGAAGTAAAATGAGTACTAAATTAATTGACTTCAGGAAAATGACGCTGGGAGCGGAATATGAGGGGACCAAAATTGTAACCTGCCCGGTCTGCAAACTGCCCGGTTTAGGTTTTACCTACACTAAAGTCAGTACCATCCGTTACGTCCACACGGCTATGCAAGAGCCGGTCGCCCATAACGAAGGTAAGAAATTCAGCCTTTTCCACCGGGCGTATCACTCAACCGTCATTTAAACCAGAACTGTTGGTTAAACCGGTTTAACGCTCAAACCGGTTAAAACACTCACCACTCAAATCTAATACAAATTATTGACGGAGTCCTTCGCCAGGGATTCATCTATTTCTTTCGCCGTAACCTCTTTTGGCAAACCGCGTGTAGCAAGCTGGTCCCGGAAAATTTCTCCCAGAGTGGGGAAGCTTTTCCGGTCAATTTTGGTTTCCGGCTTCCAGAGGCGAGAGGCCAGCAGGGCCGAACCCGGCCTGAATTCTACTTCTGTTATACTCACCACAATCCCGACCAGGGGCATTTTGTTTTGCTCGGTCAGCCTTTCCAGCAAAGCCGGTTCGGTGGTGACTCTGGCCTGGCCGCTAACCCATAACTCGGCCTCAACTCCCGGCACTAAGAATAATATCCCGGCCCAGGGATTAGCAATCATATTGGTCAGGTTATCGGCCAGGTTATTGCCGCGCCGTTCGGGAATTAAAAGCGTCTGGTCGTCCAGGATTTTTACAAAACCGGGCGGGTCGCCCCGTGGCGCTACATCGGCTCCGCTGTCCGGCAGGTTAGTTCCCAGGCATATAAAGGGCGATTTCTCAATAAAAGCCCGGCTGGCGCTGTCCAAACGGTCAGACTTGCGCGGTGTAGCTGGCAATAGCCCCTTGCTTAGAGATGCAGGTTGCCCGGCCAGGTCTTCAGTATTCCAAAGCTTCGAGCGAATCAAAGCTTTGGCACAGTGCATAAAAACTTCTTCAACTGCCAGGGCGTTCGGCTGGCTCACCTGGGTATTTGACGGCCCTAGCGAGGCGGTGGTAGCAGCCCTGACAAATTTAACGCGGCCATTGACTCGCAGCGTTTCGTTTACCCCCGGAATTAAGAAAAGGCATCCGGCTAAACCTTCGGCATGGTCTAGGGTAGTGGGAATGAAAAAGGTGTTATCTTCCAGAACCTCTACAAAACCAGGCTGGCCGCCATAAGCCCTGACTTCAATCAAGTTATCCGGGCGCTGCATAGTTGTCACCAGAAAAGGGGCATGGGCAATAAAATTGCGGCTTTGCCTTTCCAGGCTCTCAATCTTTTTAACCGGCTTACCGGGCCAGGGTATCAGCTCGCGCAATTGCTCTGCGGTTTCAACCAAACTTCGAGTATTTGTTACGGACATAATTTAATCCTTCGGGCTAAACAGGCACACAAGCAGTGAATAGTAAATATAATTACTTTAGGATTGCAGATTAATTTCACAAAGTCAAGCGGCAATCTGGGCCAAGAGACTAGCTCAAGGAACTGACCAACTAAAGTTTGCTGGTAAATCCACTCAGTTTGACCTCGGCGCGCCTCAAGCTTGGGCTTAGCCACTTCATTAGAAGCCTGGTTACATTGCATTTAGTGAGTTCTGACTTCTAGCTATTTTCTTTCCCCGGTAGTTCAAAATAGCCGGTTGCGGTTTTTCGCTCTTGAACGGTATAATGGTTAGGTATGATCGTTAAATGTAGAACGTGAAATGCGAAATACAATCTGGTTAACAAAAATATCTTATAATAAAATTGGTAGTTGAATCAGCCTCTACATTTGTTTTTACCTGATTTTTACGTTAAACGATTACCAGGAGAAATAGTAGTGCAGCCGGAGGAGGTTGTGGGTTACGTGACCATTTGAGAGAAGCAGTGTTAGCCGCTTCGGGCGGTAGGTGGTCCATGGTCCCGCGTTTATGACAAAAATTATGGTGGTTGAAGACGAGGAAAATATCGCCGCGACCCTGAAATATAATCTTGTACGAGAGGGTTACGAAGTATCCACGACCAGCGATGGCCGCCACGCCCTGGAAATATTTAAGCAGGAAAAGCCGGACCTGGTAATCCTGGATCTGATGCTGCCAGGGATGAACGGCCTGGATATTTGCCGCCAAATCCGGCAGGTATCAATCGTGCCAATTTTGATACTGACTGCCCGCGAAGAAGAAGTGGATAAAATCCTGGGGCTGGAACTGGGCGCAGATGATTATATGACCAAACCCTTTAACCTGCGCGAGGTAATTGCGCGGGTGCGGGCCATGTTGCGCCGCATGGAAATGCTTCAGACCAGCAATGCGGCGGTTAACACGGCTGAAGAAGCGGCCCGGCAAGAAATCAAAGCCGCCAACGAACGGGACGCTCAAAACCAGATTAAAGTCGGCGATTTACTGATTAACTCTAATCAGCACACCGTTACCCTGGGGGACCGTTCAATTACACTCAAACCGAAAGAGTTTGATTTGTTGGCCTTTTTGGCCCGCCATCCCGGCCAGGTCTTGACCCGCGAAATGCTTTTAGAACGAGTCTGGGATTACGATTACACTGGCGGCACTCGCACCGTGGACGTGCATATTCGCTGGCTGCGTGAGAAATTGGAACCCGACCCCTCCCGGCCCCGCTATATTCATACCGTCTTCGGGGTCGGCTACAAGCTGGATGTGGCCGAGAGCGTGGTGCAACCTGTGGCCGCCGCCGAACCGGGCGGGACTAACTAAAAATAGACCGGAAGGCGTCAGTTAGATTGGTTCTAAACTGGCTACTGACCACTGACTATTTTGTCTAGAAATTGGAAATTTTGACTGAATATGAAAGCCGCCGGGCAAGTCTGGAACGGCAAATTAGCCGTTTGGAGCGCATCCTGGGGGTGCGGAGAGCCGCCAGCAACCGTTATGCCTGGCTAAGGCTGGCCCTGTTTGTAGGCGGAGTACTGATAGCAATCGCAGGGTTTTACTTCGTGAACGGCTGGTTGGGCTGGCCGCTCCTGCTCCTGACCTTTATTGTCTTTAATGTAGTGGCCCGCTTCCACCGCCGGGTAGACCACAGCATCGCCCGCCATGTCGCCTGGTTGCGCTTGAAAAGGCTGCAACTAGCCCGTCTGACCCTGGATTGGACGGCTATCCCGGATTTAGCGGCTCCACCCGCCCAACCTGACCATCCCTTCGAGATTGACCTGGACCTGACCGGACCGCGTTCGCTGCACCATCTGATTGATACAGCCACCAGCCGGGAGGCCAGCTTGCGACTACGTGACTGGCTGACCCAGACCCAACCGACCCTGGAAGCCACCGCCCGCCGTCAAAGTCTGGTCAAAGAACTGGCTCCGCTAACCCTGTTTCGGGAAAAGCTGTGGCTTCAGGCGACCCTGGCCGCTACCGATTTGAAGCGTGAAAATCGCTGGGAAGGGCAGCGTTTGCTCGATTGGCTGCGCCGCCGCACCAAATCGCTTAACCTGAACCCGAGCCTGGCCGTCCTTGCAAGCCTGGCTGGGCTGAATATTATACTCTTTATCCTGAACCGGTTTGAACTGATACCGCCCTTCTGGGTCGGCAGTTTCGTGGCCTACGTTATTTTCTACAATATGCGGGCAGGTGACACTGACGAGCTTTTCGACCAAGCCTATAACCTGCGGGATGGGCTAGCCCGACTGCGCCCGGTCTTTGGCTTCCTGGAAACCTACCGTTATGGCCGCCACTCCCGGCTTAAAGACCTCTGTAGCCCCCTCCTTGACCGGGCCGCCCGACCTTCCCGGCAGTTGCGCCGCCTGGAATGGGTCATCATAGGCATCACAATGCAGCGGAATTATCCTATCTGGCTGATACTCAACGCCCTGGTTCCCTGGCGCTTTTACTTTAGCCGCGAGATTGTGCGGAGCAAAACCGAACTGGAAGCTAATTTACCCGCCTGGCTGGAAGTCTGGTTTGAACTGGAAGCCCTCAACTCGCTGGCGAATTTCGCCTGGCTGCATCCCGGTTATACCTTCCCCGAAGTAACCGAAACCGACCAGGCCATCTTTCAGGCCACTCAGCTCGGCCACCCCATGATTCCGGCTGAAGAAAAAGTCCGCAACGACTTCAGCATGGATAAACTGGGCGAAATGGCGATTATTACCGGCTCGAATATGGCCGGGAAAAGCTCCTTCCTCAAAGCAGCCGGGGTTAACCTGTGTCTGGCTTATGCCGGGGGGCCGGTGGATGCCGGACGGCTGACGACCGGGCTTTTCCGCATGTACGGTTGTATCAAAGTTAGCGATTCGCTGACCGATGGCTTTTCCTACTTTTACGCCGAAGTCCGACGCTTGAAAGCTCTGCTGGACGCGGTAAATGCGCCCGACCCGCGCCCGGTTTTCTTCCTGATAGACGAAATCTTCCGAGGCACTAACAACCGGGAACGACTTATCGGCAGCCAGTCTTATTTGCAAGCCCTGG
>JAYSYV010000460.1:0-1820 GCA_043727245.1 Chloroflexota bacterium
ACACTTTGCAAAAATCGCCCAGCCGTTGCGCCGTCCACCACCCGGTGGTCGAACGATAGGCACAGGTTCATCATCGAGCGAACCACAACAGTATCGTTCCCCTCGGAGTCAGTCATTACCACGGGCCGCTTGACGATAGCTTCCATAGTGATAATCGCGGCCTGAGGCTGGTTGATAATCGGCTGGCTCATGACCGAGCCAAACGCGCCCGGATTATTTACCGTGAAAGTACCACCCTGGACATCGGCCATGGTCAACTTTTTATTTCGCGCCCGGTTGACCAGATCGTTTAACGCCCGCGTCAGGCCGACCAGGCTTTTTTCATCGGCTTTCTGGATGACCGGCACGACCAGCCCGTCTGGCACATCAATCGCCACGCTCAGGTTCAGGTCGTGCTTCATGATGATGCCGCTGCCATCCGGCGACCAACTGGCGTTAAGGGCTGGAAATTGGCGCAAGCCTTCCACGACCGCCAGCATCATAAAGGGTAAATAGGTCAGGTCCAGCCCCTCACGGCGCTTGAATTCCTCTTTAACCCTGGCCCGGTGGCGTACCAGCCGGGTCATATCCACCTCGACGATGGTCCAGGCATGGGGGGAAGTCTGGACGCTGCGAACCATGTGTTCGGCGATAGCCCGGCGCATGGGAGTTAAAGGGACCAGTTCATCCCGTCCAGTTGAGCCTGAATGAGTTACGGCGGCTTCGCTAAAGTCTGGCAGGGCCGGGGTTATTCCGGGCGCAGCCCGAACTGTGGACGGTTGAGCCGCTTTTGGCGAGGCCACAGGCGGCGTTTCACGCAGGGTGTTAGCCGCGATTTGCTCATGCATCGGTGTGACAGGCGGCGGCGCGAGTTGGTCCGTTTCTTTGGGTAAAGCCCTGGTCGGCACGGGCTGGCGCAGTTTTCGCTGCTGCTCGATGTACATCAAAACATCGTCCCGGCTGATGCGCCCGCCGAGGCCGCTGCCACGCAAGCCTAACTTTGTCAGGTCCAGGTGATGTTCCTCGGCTAACCGCCGCACCGAAGGTGTAAACCGATTCTTTTTGTGTTCCTGTGGAGCCGGTTGCGTGGGCGCGGAAGCTCCGGCAAAAGTATCTTCTTCGTCCTCGTCGTACCAGCCACCGGAAGCCCGGCCATTGGGGAAAGAAGCTTCTACTTCTTCGACCTGCTGGTCTAATTGCTGGTTCAACTGGGCCGCTTGCGGCGTAGTAGGCACAGCAAAGGCCGCTTCAATGGCCGGTTTTTCCAGGCTGGTAGAGTTGTTTTTAGATCCGTCTTGTTTATCTGACTGGACCAGATTGGCCGCTCCTACGACGGTCATTTCTCCGATTAACGCACCTACCTCGACCGTTTCGCCCTCTTGAACCAGGATTGCACTCAGTGTGCCAGAGATGGGGGAAGGAACTTCGGCGTTGACCTTATCGGTTATAATCTCTACCAGGGGTTCGTATTCTTCGACCGTATCGCCTACCTGCTTGAGCCACTTGCCAATCGTGCCTTCGTGAACGCTCTCGCCCAGTTGCGGCAATGTGATTTTGGTTGCCATGTGTTAATCTCCTGGTTTTCTAATATGCAGCCAGTTGTCGCATACCCTGGGCGATTTTGGCCGGGTTGGGCATAAATTCTTCTTCCAAAGCCAAAGCAAAAGGCATTGCCGGTACATCCAACCCGGCCAGCCGCCGCACCGGGGCATCCAGCCACTCGAATGCTTCCTCACCGATAATAGCAGCGATCTCGCCGCCAAAGCCGCCAAACAGGTTCGCTTCGTGGACAATCAAAGCCCGCCCGGTCTTCTTGACCGAATTTAGAATGGTTTCTCTAT
>JAYSYV010000461.1:0-5754 GCA_043727245.1 Chloroflexota bacterium
TGGAAGGCGTTTGTTTTGATTATGTTAAAGTACTTTTGAGAAAGGAGTAAATCACCTTATTTTCCCTAAATCTGAGTCTTGACAATTGGGTCCACCATACCTATCGAGCTAAAAGTCAAAACGTACCAGCTTTTCTATGTATTGACGACACCAACAATCCTAAGACTGGCCCTAAAATTCCCTGGGGGGCTACCAGTATAGTTCCATGGCTGGTGGTTTGATCCGCTGCTACTGTTTAGTCACGGCCGTGTTGGTCGTTGGTACCTATGCCATTCCCCTGAGTTTTCAGCTTTGCCGCAAAAAAGGCGAGCGCGCTAAAAGCCAGGGCCAGGCTGCATATGTGGCTAAAACCGAGTTGGCTCTGCGCTTGATTAAAGCATGGCAACTGCCTGTTGGCATCCAACCTTTTGTCTTGGCCGACACTTGGTATGTCTGTGATGAACTCTTTGCCGTTTGTAAAGAGCGTAAATTCACTTTAATTGGTGGCCTCAAAGCTAATCGTTTGATTAGTACCACCGCCTGTCCTAAACCGACGGCCTTAAGCGCCTATGCTCCACTCTTAACGAAAGAGGCTTACCAACCCGTTACGTTGGGTAAGCAAACCTTTCACTTAGCCGGAGTAGAGGCTCAACTTAAAGGTGTTCAAGCGGTCAAAGTCGTGGTCGGTCGCCAACTCCAAATTGGTTGTAAGCCAAGAGCAGGTAGTAAGCACTACACTTACCATTACTTTGTCAGTAGTGACCCCGCTTTGTCGGTCAGAGCCATTAGCGAGTTCTACTCTGTACGCTGGGAAATCGAGACTTTCCACACGACGGCCAAAGAACTATTTGGACTTGACCACATTCAGTGCTGGCGCGAACGCAATGTCTGGCGAATGTGGACCTTACTACTAATTGCCTACAGCTATATTCTTTTGGAAGCGGTGGAGGACACTAGCGAATATGCTACAAGTGAGCAACAGCGGGTCAGTTAAGGTCAGGTAGTGGCTAAACACAAGCGGGAGGCTCACCGTGGTCAAAGTGAGTGGGTTTACCAGCAAGCTTTAGCTGGGCAGCCCCTTGAAGTGGTCTTGACCCAGATTGCCGCCTGACTTTGTGAAATTAATCTGCAATTCATAAGTAATCGTTAAGAAACAAGTTCCCGGTTTAGTAAAATGCTTATGGTTTAGTTCGGGGAAAACCAGGAAGTTAAATTTTAACAACTATTAAGCTCGACTTTACACATTTTTAGGCTGACAAGGTTGTTATGCTGAATTCGAACTCGATTATTACTCAGACTTTTCAAACATGGTAGGGAAATCCGCTTGTGTAAAAAGTCTTTTAGATAGATTTAATGAGTCTAGCAGTTTGTCGGAGAGAGCCTTATTTTGTCAGGAATGGTACTACCTGTAGTTCTGAATTGAGACGCTTTGTCTATAAGTGGTAGTCATTTCGATTACTCCGACAGGCTGCTAGTCTCTAAAATTGGTATTGAACCTGGAAGAACAAAAGTCAAAAGCAATTCTAGAGAATTACATAAAGCAGTTTGTACACATTTTGTGTAAAGTCGAGCTAAACCTTTAATTCAATCTACCCTAAAATTGTGATTTAAATTAAATATGCTTCAGGGAAAATTAAGTTTTTGATTTAATTGATAAATTAAAGTTTTTGTAATATTATTACTTCAAACGCTCGGAAAAGGACGTATAATCAAAGCGACCAATTGGCGTTTTTTGTGATTGGGTCGGGTTTGTTAATTCTATGGTTGAAAATTTGGAGTTATGTCAGACATACAAACGTTTGCCGGAGAACATCCCTATCCGGTTGCTTTGCGAATTCTTGGTGCCAGGATTTGCCTGAGCCGGGTGAAGATGGGCCTCACCCAGCGTGACCTGATAAATGAACGCTATTATGAACGGTTGCTCAACGATGTGGAAAGTGGTCTGGTTGCGCCTTCTCGCGATTTCTTAGAGTACCTGGCTGATAGCCTGGAAACTACCATCGAGGAGTTTGTGGGTTATCCACTGGCTACCTCGGCTGCCCTGAATCCGGCTGTTACACCTGTCCTACCAGTAAATACCGAAGCTAGCTCGCAAGAAAGGGCTTTGATGAATGCCCATATTCAGGTTGAAACAGGCCAACCTGCGGCGGCGCTTTCATTTCTCCAACCACACAACCCTGAAGAAACACCGGTTGAACTGAAGGGTGTTTTCTACCGGGTGCGGGGTTATGCCTTGCTTTCTTTACGGCGCTTTCAGGAAGCCGAAGCGGACCTTGAAAAAGCCCTGGCTCTTTTTGAAGAATTTCAGCCTACTCATATCTTTCAAATTGAGATAACCCGCAATTTAATCGGGTTGAATTTCTACCGGCAAAATCAGATAAAAGAAGCTCTTAAGTATCACCAGCAATGTCTGGAAGCAGTAACCTCCGGGCAGATTACCAATCCACGCTTCCGCCTGATGCTTTTCTCGAACCTGGCAAATGAATATTATTTGTTAGGCAAGTGGGAACTGGCGCTGGCTATTTACAAAAAAGACGCGCTGCCGCTGGCAGAACAGGGCGAAGATGATTTGCTGGTAGCCGCAATTTTTTGGGGGGCCGGCTTGGCCTTTCAGTCGGGCGGTGAGTTGGGCCAGGCCGCGCTATGCCTGGACCGGAGTGTACATCTTTACCGGAAACAAGAAGCCTGGCATCTGGCGGTTCAAGTGCAGGACCAGCTTGGTTTGCTATTTATTCGCCGCAAAGACTATAAACTAGCCGAAGAAGTGCTATTGAGTGCTTTAAGCCTGGTTGAAACTATGGATGAACCCCGTATCCGGGCTTTTGTTAATCTCAATACCGCTTATCTTTACTCGCAAATCGGTGAGCTTAATCGCGCTATTGAGTTTGTGGAAACTTCTATTAAAATTGGGCGGGATTTGGGGGATGCCTTGCTGCTGGGGCAGACGTTAAATACCCTGGCCGAAATAAAGATGGCCCAGAACGAACCAGAGATTGCCTTTCAAGTTTATGAGGAAGCAATTAGTTTATTAAGTCAGACCGACCAGCTACTAATTCTAGAAAATGTAATGCAAGATTACGCCGATGCCCTAAAGAGTCAGGGTCATCTGGAAAAGGCGTTGGAAATTCGGTTCAAAATGCGGCAATTTGCCTGAGAGCGCCGGAACGGCCCTGATGGCCTGTCCCGGCAGGTAACTACTCGATTTAACCGGAACCTGGGGGTGAGTTGATGCCGCCACCGTCTGCTACAACTATCCCACTATGCGACCCGGAAATATTAGCCGAAGCTTGTTGACCGGTAGGACCGCTGATTAGCACCGACCAGGCCAGGGCCAAGCCCAAGCCCAAAGCCAGGGCAGTTTTTCCAACCCGGCTTTTACTTTTAGATAAAGACATCTAAACACCTCCGCTATTAACTCCCAGGAAGGAGTAACCCCGCCGCTGGGACAGTTCCCAGTCCGGCAAAAGTAAAGAGGCTAGATGTCCCGAAACATCCGAAATTTTGGGCTATAAGCATTAAAGTTGAAAAGGTTAATATATTGTCACAAGAACCGGACTATGCAGAGCTAAATCCGGCCTTATGGAAGGCTACTCAACAGGTCTTAGAACACCTGGGACTAACCGGTTCGGACTATTCAGGGTTAATCAGTGCCACCAATCTGTTCCATCTGGCAGCCAAAAACCAGGCCGCCCTGTCTCAAAGACCTCCCTGGGACTACGCTTACGGCGCGGCCAGTGAAATGCTCTACCGGGCCTGCCAGGATGCCGCGCTGCCGCTGGCCTACGGATGGCTGCGCGGTTATATTTTTAGCTGGTTCAAGGGGAAATCAAAAGGGGATACGCCAGCCGCCGAAGACCTGGCCGGAGATGTCATTGAGATAATTGTCAAAAAATTGGGCCAGGTCCGTTTTCCAACTGCGTTCCTGGCCTGGGCCGAACAAATTGCCCTGCATCATTTCAGGGATTATCTCTCAAAAAAGAACCGGCTCACGATTGGCATGGTCCCGGCGAGTTCATTAAACTCTGATAAGGCGCTAGAGGTAGTAAAACCTTTACTGAAAGTTAGCGAAGAAGAGGTCGAGGATTTGTCAGGCGAGGCCGGCCCTGAAGCGGCAGTGCTCGAACAGGAATTGCGGGCGCAACTCATTAAGTGTATCCAGGCGATGCGTTCCAACACCAAAAATAGCCGGTACTACCGCTGTATAATCATCGGTTATTATTTTGAAAACAAAACCATTGAAGAACTTGCAGGGTTGTTGGGCCTGCCAAAGACCACAATTATCAAGTTGAAAAGCCAGGCGCTGCTCAACCTGCGAAAAGTCTGGCAGGGTTTTGAGAGTCAGGATAACTTTTGAAGATAATCTGTTACAATAAAAATATTGTGATTGGCTAAATTGAAGGGAAATATAACTACTTGGACGAGGCAGCCGCCCGAAAGATAATCGAAGATTACCTGGTAGGTCAAAGCAGCGAAACTGATTTAGAGAAAGCTTTGGATTACCTGAAAACTTCTTTAGAGGTTAGCCCCAACCTATCGGCCCTCTATCGCGACCTGGAATTGCCGGGCGGTTTATCGCACGAAGCCGCCCAGGAAATTATGCCCTATTACCTCGAACCGCTGGCCCGCGCCCAGTTGTCCCACTCGGAGCGGGACCGCTTTGCTGCACACCTTTCCCAATGTCAGGATTGCGCGGTGGTTTACCTGGAACTGCGTGGGTTTGAAGCGGAAGTTAGCCGGTTCCGCCAGACTGAACCGGTTACCACCAGCGCCACGGCTCGACCCTGGCCGGTCTTGCAGCCCATCCTGCAAAGTTTAGCCGCTACCGCTAAATTACTGCGTTATACCCTGACCTTCAGCCCTGTTAAAACCTTCGATTTCAGGGAAACAAATTCAGTGGGTTATCTGAGGGTTGAATCTAATACCCCGGACGAGCTGGCCGAATATTCGGTTCTTTTTGAAGATACTCTTGGTGAAGACGCTCCCGACTGGCTGGAAGCAACCGTAACGGCCTGGCGCAGCAGCCCCGCTACCTGCGATTTGCAGGTAGAACTGGTTGACCGGCTTGAACAGGGCCGCCAGGCCGGCCAAAAACTTTACCTAAGCCATAGCGGTCAGCAGTTTTTGCAGAAAACCAATGCTAAAGGTGAAGCCGTTTTCTTCGGCCTCGACATAGCAAAACTGGTCCCACTAAAACTTGAATTTGAAATTAAGCCTTAACTTCCGGCAGGGCAGCCCGCATCTAGTAAACTGCTTAGACGTGTTGCAGGTAACGTTCGCTCATGAGCTGCAAAGTTTGGTCGCCGGGCGCGTCCCAGATAGCCTGGTTGAAAATTTCCACTTCGATTGGGCCAGAGTAACCGGCGGCTTCAACCGCCTGCCGCAGACGGCGCAGTTCAATCACGCCATCGCCCATCATACCCCGGCCCATCAAAATATCTGGCAGCGGAACCAGCCAATCGCTTACATGGAAACCCAGAATAGTGCCGGAAGCCGCCTGAATCTGGTTGTAAACATCGGGATCCCACCAGACATGGAAGACATCAACCACAACTCCCAGGTTAGGCTCTTTAAGCTGGCGCACAATGCTGTTGGCCTGGGCCAGCGAAACCATTACCGAGCGCTCGGCAGCATACATGGGGTGCATTGGTTCGATACCAAGCTTTATGCCATATTCGACGGCATAGGGCAGGATTTCTTCAATAGCATCCTGGACATAGGCCCGCGCCGCCCCAATATCTTTGGTCGCTGCCGGTCCGCAAACCAGCACCAGCACAT
>JAYSYV010000462.1:0-5752 GCA_043727245.1 Chloroflexota bacterium
ATTTTTAGCAAATCTTAAGATTAGTTATAATAAAATTGCATAGTGGGGAGTGGGCTTAAAAAGCCGTGGGTTCAGGAATATTTCTAATAAGGAGTTTTAGTTACAATGGAAAATAGATTACCCTTCCAGGTAAAGTATACCATTCGTTTCGACAACGGAAACCCGGAAAAAGATGGTCGGTTCGCTTTTTCAACCGACAACCCGGACGACCCTGCCATTCTTAAAAGCATTGCAGACCGCGAACCGGGTTTAAAAGATACCGAATATATATTTGGTAGTATCTGGCCTATCCAGGAGATTGACCCGGAGCAGGGCTTGAAAACTAACCCGATATTTAGCTTTACTCGCACCGAGATTGAAACTTATCTACGCAGCCATTGAGCCTGGCTTCTCAGGTAAGGACCAACCGGCAATAGCTGCACCGTAAGTAATTCTCCTGCATTAACAGGCCAATCCACGAGAGCGGAAAGAAGAGAACCAGCAGAACCGCGAATGTAGCCCAGCCAGTGGTCGAAATCCGGCGGTTGCTGCGTGGTGCATAAGTGGTGTTGCAGTAAGGACAGTGGTAGTTTCCGCCCATAGCTAAATAACTGTTGTAGGCGTACGAGGATGCGTTGCCCCACCGGACCGGCGGATAGCTCTGGTAAGGCGGAACCCAGGTAGCTTGATTTTGCCGGTAGTAGGGCTGGGTATAAGCTGCTGGCCCTGCATAGTAAGGAACCGGGTAAGATTGTTGGTAATTGTAGGCCGGGTAAGTTTGGTAATCCGGTAAAGGCCGGTAAGGTACTACTTGCTGTGGCGGATAGTACGGAGCCAGCGGTTGAGATGGATAATAAGTTGGGCTTGTATCTTGCTGCGGTGACGAGTAATAAGGCATAATCTGGGCCTGGTGGTTAGTCGGCGGAAATAGACTATAGCCTTCGGCAGGGTGGGTCAGGTGTAATTTCTCATTGGTTAGCCATTGATTGGCCTGACTGAGGACCGGGCTTTCCGGGTTGATGAAATGGGCGCGGTCTAAAAGCTCCTGGGCAATTGTCAGGGACGGCGCAGTATATACCAGCCAGAAAACAACATTTTGATCCTGCTGATTATTAACGGCTATTTGTTTGAAATATGAGTAAGCTTGCTCCCGGTGGCCCATTTTAGCCAACGTAATAGCCTGATTGTAAAAAGAAGTTTCGTTCTGGTCCATAGTATGTAGCTCCCGCTAATAGATTGTACCACCGGTTTCCGAAAGGTGGCTTGCCAAATCCTTTTAACCAGTTTACCCCATTTTAACCCCTAATGGCAGTTAGAGGATTGTTAAAAAACAGAGTTCCTTCGATTCTTACTGGGGTCAGGCTCCAACTGCCTTAGAGCCGGGTCGTTTCACTGGACAATCTAATATTACTACTCTTATAACGCCGAAAAGGTTTCAAAAATCTCTTGCTAAAATTTTTATTTCCGGCTAAAGATGGGTCTGTTAGAGTGGCCTTATATACTTTAGAATGGCTCAACTGCTAATTTTCGAGTTAGGTTGATTTGAAAGAACTTCTAAAGGCGAAATCGGATGAAAAATAAAAGTGGATTTAGAGCACTGGAAACTGAGGCCGGTAAGGCTATTGGTGGAGTAAAAGGGACTATCCAAAAAGAAGTCCGGCACTGGCCTGCTTTAATAGCTGTCTTAGCCGTTGCCATTGTTTTCACTATTCTTTCCGAACGCCTGGTGATTGGGCCGGGCTGGTTGATTTTCGTGGCAATCCTGGCTCTGGCTATACCGGCCCTAATTTTTGGCTTGGGAGGTAAACACCGGCTAAAGCATTATATTCTGTTGGTACTTTATTTTCTGACAACTATGGTCGAAGCATCCAGTATCGTTTTATTGCTTTTGTCTTTGCCGGATAAATCTATCCCCGCACCAACTTTATTACTGAACGCCGGGCTGCTGTGGGGAACCAATATTGTGGTTTTTGCCCTGTGGTACTGGCAAGTTGAGGGCGGCGGCCCTACCGAACGCAGTCAGGAGTCGGCCAATATTTATCATAAGCAGGCTGAATTAATTTTCCCACAACTCACTATGCTTGAGCAAAGGCCGGAATTTGCCGACTGGCGGCCCAGTTTTACCGATTACCTGTTTGTCGCTTTTAATACCAGTACCGCCTTTAGCCCGACCGATACTCCAATATTAACTACCCGCCTTAAAATTCTCTCGATGCTCCAATCGGTCCTCTCCCTGGTAACAATCGCCACCCTGGCCGCTCGCGCTATAAATATTTTGTGAGGCGAAGTCAGTTTGCTTGCCGGGTTCATTGCCTACAGCCAGGAGGCACAAAAGCCAGGTCTGCATCTCGACGAACACGCTCTTGTGGCTGCTTGATCAGCCCGGTTTATCCAGAACTCAAGTCAATTAAGCTCTGCTAGTCAAAAGCGTCAGCCAGCATCTATCCTAAATACTGGCTTGTCAGCGAATGCTTTGCGCCGACTAGTTCTCGCGGTGTACCCTCGAAGATAACCTTGCCGCCCTTATTGCCGCCTTCTGGACCCATATCAATGATCCAGTCTGCGTTGCGAATGACATCGAGATGATGCTCAATCACAATCACTGTGTTCCCGCCATCTACCAGCCGGTTCATGATGGTAATCAGGCGACCAATATCCGAAAGGTGCAGGCCAGTTGTCGGCTCATCCATGACATAGATACTGCCTTGCTTGTGGAGTTCGCTGGCAAGTTTAATCCGCTGGCATTCCCCGCCAGAGAGGGTGCTCAAGGGCTGACCGAGGGTCAGGTAGTCCAGACCCACGTCGCTCAAAGCCTGGAGCTTTGACTGCACTTCTTTAATCTTCAAAAATGCCAGTGCCTGGTGAACGGTCATGTTCAAAACATCAGCAATGGATTTTCCGTTCAATAGGTAGGCCAATACCTCGTCCTTAAAGCGTTTCCCGCCACACACTTCGCAAGGAAGCTTGACCCCCTCAAGGAAGCCCAGGTCGGTGTAGATTACACCGAGTCCCTGACAGTTAGGGCATGCGCCCTTGGAGTTAAAGCTAAAAAGACCCGCGTCAACTTTGTTGACTGTCGCGAAGGCTTTGCGTACCTCATCCATAATGCCGGTATAGGTAGCGGGATTGGAGCGACTGGAAGTACTGAGGGGAGATTGATCAACCACCACTGCTTTCTGGTGCTGACTGAGAAAGGCTTCATTGATTAACGAGCTTTTGCCTGAACCAGCCACGCCAGTGATGACCGTCAGCACGCCAGTGGGAATATTCACGCTGACATCCTGCAAATTATTCACCGTAGCGTGGACGATTGGCATAATCCCGGTCGCCTGGCGAAAGCTGTCCTTTAGCGGCCTCTTACGTAGCAAATGGTTGCCGGTCAGTGTATCGGCCTGGAGCAGACCGGTGAAATCACCTTCATAGACAATCTTGCCTCCTTCGCTCCCGGCATACGGTCCCATATCGACGATGTAATCGGCTTTCTTAATCACATCAGGATCGTGTTCAACTACAATGACCGTGTTCCCTTTGTCGCGCAATTTTTCCAGGAGTTCATTCAGACGATGGACATCTCGAGGGTGGAGTCCGATGCTCGGCTCGTCAAATATGTACATGACTTCTACCAGGCTGCCGTTAAGATGCTTGACCATTTTGACCCGCTGCGATTCACCTCCAGACAGTGTATCGGTGAGTCGATCCAGGCTGAGATACTCCAGGCCAATCTCCACCAGATGTTGCAGACGTTCGGTCAACGTGCGAAGGATTGGCCCCACCGCCGGTTCTTTGATACCCTTCACTACCCTTAAAAGCTCATCAACCTCCATTGCTGCCATGTCAGCAATATTGTACCCCTTGACCTTACAGCTTAAAGCGGCCTGGTTGAGCCGGGCACCCTTGCAGAGCGGACAGGGGCCGAGCTTCAAAAAAGGCTCGACCTTTTGCCGTATGCGAGATGAGAGCGTCTGGATGTCCCGCGCAACGAACTTGCGATTGAACTTGTACACCAGACCCTCATAGGTGTTGTACGGCAGACCCTTATGGTTGCGCGGTTCGCTGTTGAGAAGCAAGTCCAGTTCCTCTGTTGTATAGTCGGCTATCTTCTTGTCGTTGTCGAAGAAGCCAGAATTCCCATAAAGCTCGCTTTCCCATCCAGCCAATCCTGGGGCTATGACAGCTCCCTCGTTTAGCGATTTTGTTTTATCAATCAACGCTTCCGGGGTAATGCCGATCTTACGGCCAAGACCATTACACTCCAGGCACATGCCTTGAGGATCGTTGAAGGAAAATGCATTCGCGTAGCCTACATATGGTTTACCGATCCGCGAAAAGAGCAGACGCAGCACAGGTGAAATATCAATGACCGTGCCTACCGTCGAGTGCGATCCACCACCCAGGCGTTTCTGGTCAACAATTACCGCCATGCTCAGGTTCTCAATCGCATCAGCGTCTGGTTGGGGATAGCGCGGCAGCAAGTTACGAATGAACATGCTAAAATTCTCGAACAACAGTCGTTGTGCTTCGTTGGCAATGGTGTCAAACACAATTGAGGACTTCCCCGAACCAGATACACCAGTAAAAATGATGATTTTGTGCTTGGGCAGCTTCAGCGAGACATCCTTGAGGTTGTTCTCGCGCGCGCCTCGAATTTCGATATATTCTTGAACCATGCTGATATATGTTTTCTCCGGTTCTTTTAACCAGGCTTGCGCTATCGGAACGTCTTTGTTCAGGCTCTTCGCGTCTCCGCTTCTGACTGCCTGGAAGTGGGCAGAAAGCCAACGCGATTCCAGGATGATCTCAAACTGGACTCCGGGATGAAGCTGAACAGTTCAGGCCGATGCCATAAAGGTGTTTGATTTCCACAGGTTGCTAAACACAATGGCAGACAGCCACATGATTGGGTGACTATGGGCGGCTAGCTCGGAACTTCAATACGGAATTGCTGGGCATATTCCGAATTGAGCCGAGGCCAACCGAACTTCATCGCCTCGCCACCAACGATGCGGCCGACGGGAGTTCCGCTGAGAAGATTATCCAGAACATCGAAACAAATGTGCCACCCGGCAGCACCCATTGATATGAAGTGGCGATCTATGTTGTGCCACAGCGTCAGGCGCGTGCTGCCACCAAAGGCTTCGAGTTCCCACCGGATATCGTTGCCCCCCCAATTGTACTCAAGCACCCTGGGAGCGTCGGCTCGCGTCACTCTTGTTTCGGAAACTTGCGGCGTGGGCGCTCCCACCGTGGTAAGCTTAACCGTGGTTCCCGCCGTACTCAGGCTCCTATCGGCTTCAAAGGGAGCCCACTCGCGCAGATGCGCGGGGTCGGTAAGCGCCTGCCAGACTTTATCCGGCGAGTGGCGCAGCTCTCTGACGAGAATGAGCGTCCACTTTTCTCCGTCCTTTCGTACCTGCGCCCCGCTGGCCGGACCAGGTGTGTACTGCTCGCGATTGATCACTTTCTTCTCCTTGTCTTGCATTTGGTTGGTGTTGACTTATTCCATGTGGTCGAGGTGGCTTTCGAGAGCATCCACGTGAGCAGACCAGAACGTACGGAATGGAGCCAGCCAGGCATCCACCTCCTGAAGTGGTCCTGGCTTCAACCGGTAGAGACGGTGCTGTGCATCCACCGTGGACTCCACGAAACCGGCCTCGCGCAGCACTCGCAGATGCTTCGACACGGTTGTCTGCGGCATACGAAGTTGACGCGCTATCTCTCCAACCGATTGTTGTGAGGAGGCCAGTAGGCTCAATATCGCGCGGCGGTTCGGCTC
>JAYSYV010000463.1:0-1819 GCA_043727245.1 Chloroflexota bacterium
AAGAAGCTCTCCAGGAGTAACAGGAATAAAAAAAGAGACGCCATTGTCTCTTCTTAAAATTCTATTAAGATAAGGCTCGGGTACAGGGATTCGAACCCCAACCGACAGATTCAAAGTCTGCTGTCCTACCATTAGACGATACCCGAACAACAAGGCTATGATACCAGATTCGCTTTTAACTTTCAAGCTATCATTTCCCCTATCGCCCCAAATGAAGACTTAACTTTATTTAACCCTGTTTAGCCTCAAACTTACGTATCAAAGGGCCACTCCAATAACTCTCTTAATAAAGAGGTGGTAGCTGAATCAGGCCAGTTTTCCTTACTTGCCTGTGAGCGCTACATTCGCTCAATTGATATTTTCTTATAAATTTTCTGGACGAACTACTTAACTGCTGCTTTGACACAGGAATTTAATATGGGAAAACTTGTAACCGTAACTAATGGGTGGCGGCTATCTGCGGCTTGCATTCCAGCAAATGATACTGGAAATGGCCGGGGTCATGCGAGTAATACATGTAGACCAGTTCAATGCCTAACCCGTGAAGCAGCCGCAAGCCGGGGTGCTGGGGCATCGGGCGGCCACTGGCAAAGACGACCTGCCGGATACCAGCCTGGACAATTGCCTCGCTGCAACCCAGGCAGGGTTCTCCGGTGACATAAATCTGAGCTCCTTCGGTCCTGGCTCCCAGGCGGGCCGCATTGAAGATTGCGTTAGTCTCCGAGTGCAGGCAGGGTACGGCGCAGGCATTGTAAGATGCCCCACTGGGCAAATCGGCCCGCCCACAGGCGGCAGGGTGAGGAAAGCCGCGCGGCACTCCGTTATAACCATCCGAAACCACTGTCTTATCTCGCATAATAATCGAACCATGCCCGGCCTTGGGGCAATTGGTCATGCGTGAGTTTAGCATGGCTTTCGCCATAAAGAAGCCGTGTGCGTCCGGTCTGGCCCCGGTCGAAAGTATATCCGCGATAGCCCCGTACCATTCCTGGCGGCTATTTTGCCGGTCCAGGCGGTCCATGTGGCTTTCAAATTCTTCAAAGCCAGTGTAATCCCGGCCCTCAATATAGCTCATGTGGTCCCTTCGCCCCTTGATTTGTTTAAGACTCTAAAACTTTTTTCATGCGGGCCAGCCCTTCCTGGAGGTTGGGTAGAGAGTTTGCATAGGACAGGCGCAGAAAACCTTCTCCGGCCTCGCCAAAAGAAGACCCGGCCAGGACCGCCACGCCGCCCTCGTATAATAATTTGTCGGCCAGTTCTTTGGAAGAATAGCCGGTCCCTCGAATGTCGGGGAAAGCATAAAAAGCCCCGACCGGCGGAGCGCAACTCACTCCCGGCAACTGGTTCAGCCCGTCAACCACCACCTCGCGCCGCCGGGTAAACTCGGCTAGCATCGTTTCAACGCAATCCTGGGAGCCTTCCAGGGCGGCCACCCCGGCCATCTGGGTGAAACTGGCCGTACAGGAGTTGCTGTTTACCATCAGGCGGGCCATGGGCTTGTTTAGCCAACCGGGAACCAGGCCGTAGCCCAGCCGCCAGCCGGTCATGGCGTAGCTCTTGGAAAATCCGTCCAGCACGATAGTCCGGCCAGCCATACCGGGCCGAGCCGCAATGGACTCGTGCGTCCCGCTGTAGAGTAACCGGCTGTAGATTTCATCCGACAACACTATCAGGTCGTGCCGGATGGCGATTTCCGCGATATGATCCAGGTCTTGCGGGTCCAATACGCTGCCGGTCGGGTTGTGCGGCGAGTTAATAATCAATAGCTTGGTCCGGGCTGTCACCAGGCTTTCCAGTTCAGCCGGGTCCAGCCGAAATT
>JAYSYV010000464.1:0-17265 GCA_043727245.1 Chloroflexota bacterium
GCCTTATGAGCTTCCTCAATGCCTAACTGGCTGATGCGGCGGGCTTCCTCCAGATCATTTTGTTAAATCCGCAACGCCACCAGCGAGTTATAAGCCAGAGCCAGGTCAGAACCCATCAAATCAATTTTTTGTGAGCTTACGCCGGCTGTTCGCAATAATATCATTTCGGCATCGGCCAGCTTATTTGAAATAATCAAGATTTCCCCGACTTCCACCGAAAGCCGCAGCAAATTGCGGCGCAAATTAAGCTGCTCATAAATAATAAGGGCCAGCTTGCTAAATTTTCTGGTCAGGTCCAGGTCGCCTTTATCCCGGTAAAAATTAGCAAGTTTAGTATAAAGTCGGACACGAACCTGGGGTTTAGCGTAATATTCTTCCAGGCGAAGGGTTTCCTCAAAGATTTCAACCGCCTGTGCGTCGTCACCAGCAGTCAGGTAAGCCGTTACCAGGGCGCTTAGAACCTGCAAAGGCAATTCGGGAGCCAGTTGGTCCCGAAAATTCTCTATTAAATCTCGGGCGGTTTTATGATAAATAATGGCCTGTTCAAGCTCGTGCTGGCTAAAATAGAACTGACCCAGCAGGAAATTCAACTCGATTTCCAGATCGGGCTGCTGAGTACGCCGGGCCAGGAAAATAGCCTCTCCAACCAGGGCCGGGATTTCTGAGGTGGAACCCTGGAGAAGGTGAAGTCGAACGACCAGCAGAGCCACCTGGGCGCGGTCATATTCGGTCAACTGGTGGCGCGGCAATCCTTCCAGGAGGATGCGGGCCTGGGTAAAGTTCGTCAGGCCTTCTTTATCGCCCAAATAGATACCGGTTTCCAGCAGGGTCTGGACTTCCAGTAATTTGTCCCGGACTGCCAGGCTAAAACTGGTTTCAGGGGAGGGCCGGTTATGTTCGTCGGCCTGAAAGCCCACGTTCTGTAAGGCTCCGCTGCCGTAACCACCATACAAAAATATTCGACTGGCTCATTCAGGCGTTGAGCAATCAATCCCAGGGCTTTGAGGCTAGGTTGAATTTTGTCGCGCTCGATGGCCGAGATATAAGAGGCTACATACTTCTCTCCGGCCAGTTCCTGTTGGGAAAGAGCCAGACGCTTGCGGACCGGTTAATTCTAGAACCCAGGCTTGTTGGTAAAATTGGGCCGGTAGAAGGTGTAACTGGGCGCGGGCTAGAGCTGCGCCCGGTTTGCTCCGCCGCCCGCATCTCGGCCATGGAGCGACGGCCCCGTTTCCGATGGTTATTATCTAAATTTTCCTGGTTAGTCAGAGTACCTTGCCCATCGTTCGGGGAAGTATGGGCAGCCTTTTTTACTGTCCTGGGCATAGTCAGGTCTCCTAATTTCCCGTTACCGGCTATAATTAGCCTGCAACTTTTCCACTTTAATCACAGAAACCTTCAAAAATTAACAGAGCGGACCTTATAGGTTAAATAATGCAAAAGCCAATTTTTAAGTTCTCAAATTCACTTTTACAATTAAAAAGCTCAAATTTACCTGGAATATCTAAACTGGACTTGAAATGATTACCAGAAATACTTACAACAGACAGTCCAGTGACCCCACAATACGTGGATTGACCCTTAGCATAAGGGTAGCAATCATAGTATTTACGGTCAATGGTTTAACTTGACGTTTATTTTTAATTTTTAAGTAGACATTCCACATTTTGGGGGTAAGGCTAAAACCATAATAAATACTGTACGCTATATAATTATAGCAATATTCGGTTCTGAAAATAGTAGGATTTTAGGACTTTAACCAAATAATATTCCCCTGCCATACAATATAATGTGCTAAACCAAGAAAAATATTCTACACATAGGAATTTATTTATCTAAACGTCAATTTAACCTGTTATTTAGATTGTTTATCGAGCCCAGAGGTGAAATTTAAGTTATTTTTAAATCAGACATAGCCTTTTTAAAATATATTCTATCTCATAATGACAATCATCATGGCATAACAAGTTCGAAGTTTACTAAAAAAGTTTGCAAGGCGAGACAATAAACCAATTTATCGGCTACTATCCTAAATTAAGCTATAATATGGGCATCAGGTCGTCCAACTAGAGCTGGCTATAAGCAGCGCCTAATTTAAAGCAGTCTTCAAATCCAGGAGGTAGTGTAATGAGTGAGTCCCAACCTGCTTTAACCCAGCAAGAGTTAAAGCAGGCGGCGGCTGTTTACGCCGTTGATACATTTATCCGGTCAGGCATGTTTGTTGGTTTGGGCAGTGGCAGCACCGCCGAGTTATTTGTCGAGGAACTTGGAAGACGGTCCGCCGCAGGTACATTGACGGGTCTGGTAACAGTGTCTTCCTCGGAAAAATCGGCTGACCTGGCCCGAACGTTTGGCCTGGAAGTTAAAGACCTGGCCGAGGTAGAAGGTTTAGATGTAACGGTTGACGGAGCCGACGAAATTGAAAAAACCACTTTCGCGCTTACCAAAGGCCGAGGTGGGGCGCTCTTGCGGGAAAAATTGGTAGCAGCCGCCTCAAAATTAGAGGTTATTATTGCCGACGAAAGTAAACTCGTGACCCGGTTGGGCGAGAAAATGCCTATCCCGGTTGAAATTATACCGTTTGGGTGGCCTCATACGGCTAAACGGCTGCGAGCGTTGGGCGGTGAGCCGACCTTGCGCCTGGTCAATGGACAGCCCTATCTTACGGACGGCCAGAACTATGTCCTTGACTGCCGCTTCCCACCATTAAGCGACGCTGGCATGCTGGCAGCTACGATTAAAGGTACAGTCGGCGTGGTCGAGCATGGGTTGTTCATCGGTATCGCGGGCCGGGTAGTTATTGCGGGCCTGAAGGGGGTTTATGAGTTGGAGAAAGGAAGCCAGTAGTCAGTTCAACGTGTGAGGGAAAGAAGTTTATCGAGCCAGGTTCTACCAATTTTCTGGCTACTAACTCTGCTGAAAATAACTGTACCTGGACCTAAAGGTTATAAGAAAAAACAATTCTCAGCGGCGCTGCGGCACTCCCGCGCATTTCGTCTTCTGACTACAGGGGAACCACCGGGCCAGATGACCAATTACTTTCCAGCGGTTTGGTGTTTTCGACGGTTTGCACACCATTAGGTGGAGCAGGAATAGTAATTTCGGGGCTGGCGGGTGACTTATCTACAATAAAAGCGTTTACTACGCCGTTTAGCTGGCGCACCACTTCTTCCAGGTCATTGGCGCTGACAAGATACTGCTGACTGTTGTCGCTAATATTATAACTGATCTGGCTTAACTCCTGCATAGTGACAGCAACCTGGGTGCTGGCCTCGCGTTGCTGCTCGGTTGCCTGGGAAATTCCCCGCGCCAACTGGCTGGTCTGGTCAATTTGCTGGATAATATTCTCGTTGGCCCGCAAACTGTCACTGACCATCTTGTCGCCCAGGGCCACCACTTTAATACCTTCCTCGGTTGCCATCACGCTGCTGGCAGCGGCGTTCTGAATTTGATTGACCAGTTGTTGAATCTCCACGGCAGCTCCCCGCGAACGCTGGGAGAGCTTACGGACATGCCCGGCCACTACGCCAAACCGGACTCCTTCTTCGCCCGCCCCGGCACTTTCAATCGCCGCGTTCAAGGCCAGCAAATGGGTTTCGTTAGAGAGAGTGTCAATCAACGAAGTAATTTCCCTAATCCGCTGAGCCACCGAATTGAGGGCCAGAATCCGGTCGGCAATCAAATTGACCTTATGGCGGATTTCATTCATGGTTTCGGCAGCGCCCTGTAAAGTAGTATAACCTTCATTAGCACTGATCAGGGCATTATCGGCGCTCTGGGCTACCAGGGCCGCCGAACCGGCAATATGCCGACTGGTATCCGATAATTCAGCAAGCGTGGCCGTAACTTGAGTGACGGCCAGGGCTTGCTGGCTAAGACTGTTAACCTGCTTGTCGCTCGATTGGCTTATTTGCTGGCTGGCATGATTTATAGTTTTGACCTGGACCTGAATACGGGCAATTGCCAGTTTGAGGTTCACAACAGTCCGGTTGAATATAAGACTTAATTCCATTACCTCTTGAGTGCCATGAGGTGTAATTTGCTCGGTCAAATCCCCATGAGCAATGCGCCGCAACCGGCCTGATAGCAAAGCAAAAGGAATCGCTACCAGGCGGGCGATAATAATCGCGAATAGAATTGCCAGGATAAATAGCAACAATCCCACCAGGAGGTAAGACGAGCGAGTGTGTTCGATAACCTCCAGGCGGTTCAGGTGGGCGGCATTTGCGGCGGCCTGCCGTTCCCGCAACAAATTAGTTATGTCAATATCAATCCGTTCCAGGTCGGCTTTAATTTCTCTAAAAAGGGTGGTTTCATTCTCCGGGGTAAGGGGCGTTGTCTGGGCGTTACGGATGCGTTCTGCCCTTCTAGCATAACCTGCTTTAATATTACTAAAGGCAACCGAGGCAGAATCGTTACCATTGAAATATTGATTCATGTCCGCCAGCCTAAGGTTCACCCGGCGCTGGATATTATCAACAAAATCCAGCAACCCGGTGAGCTTGTAAACGATAACAAGGTTCAAACTGCTGGTATTAGTTTGATTACTGGCGCTTAGCACCTGGAGTTCGGACACCTGCTTCAACCGGGCGATTTCTTCTTCGCTACTTTTTTCAGCGTTATTTAATACTACGCTGGACACTATACCGGCCAACAGCATTATTACCGCCATAAGGATCAAAGTCCAAAAAATACGCCCATCAAGACGGCGTAACGACAGATTGGGAATAAATGACATCCGATACCTCGGCAGCCCACTTTTTCGGAAGTGGTAAACTTACATCAAACAGAATTATCGCAGTTGAACTACACTTATAATAACATATTCTTGCTTCTGAAGAAGAGGACTAAATTCTCATTATGAAAAGTATTAAACGGAACTACCGGCCTCACATTTCCAGGAAAGAGATTTTGACCGGTCTGAGATTGCCCAGGTTTTGAACCTCCAGCCCCAGGAAATTCTAGCCCACTCATGATCGCTTCGACCAGACGGCCTAAACTGCTCATTCCGCTACCGATTTTACGATCCTTGACCATATTCAAATTAATCCAATTGTTCACACCGAGTTATGCCAGCGTCATAACCTTACTGGTAATATCTCTATACACTGAATTCGCGCAATAAAGCCGGGGGAGTGGTAGCGGAAGCCCGCCAGTTTCCCTTTAGAATTGGCCTGGAAGAAGAACCTGTTACCGGCGTAGCGATGGGCGATTTGGCGGCCTGGCTGGTCGAAAAGGGCGGGTTTCCTCTGACTGAATTGGTTATAGAGCAAAACCACGCCACCGGACGACCGCGTTGGGCGGAGTTAGTAGTCCAAATTAAAAATACCAAAGTACACCCCCTTCAACTAAGAGGTAGAGCCGTGGAAATCAGGGATTAACCTCACTTTAAGATTGATTTCTATTCCTGTAAGGATTACTCTTTTAACATATCAAACGACTAACCGTGGCACTGTAATTGCAATATAAGCAAATAAGAATTGGAAACATAGATTTAATTTGGACTCCATAGAAAATCGAACGGTATTTAAGAGTAACCAGGAACCAGCCATAACAGCATACTTCTCCACTTCGTCGTTTACCGAACTCGGTCAGGTTGTGGAGTGGACTCAGGAAAGGAGTTTGGATAATGATTTTTGGAAAAGACAAAGGAGAGTTTGACTTCAACGCTTTTAAGAGCGATGTCACCTCCGCGTCGGAACCGCTTGTTGAGGCAGTCAACAAGTACAATCCCAACAAGAAAAAGCGTAATTACAAAACTTCTACTGCCAACCTGCACGAAAGTGCCAGTCTTTTTTTCCAGGCGGCTGCTGATACGCTAGATAAAAAAAACGCGGGCAGTAACCATAGCAACAGCCAGGATAACGGCAACAACGGCTTCAATCTGGGTGATAATGTCAAAAACTTGAAGCTGGATAAAAAGGCTCAACAGGCCGGGCAAAAAGCTCAGGACGTGGTGGGTGAAGCCGGTAAGCGCGCTGGCTGGCTTTTTGGTGCGGCTGGCGACGCGGTTGGTGGAGCGCAAGACAGCTTGAAGGATGCCAAATTGGACAAGAAGTTAGGGAAACTAACTGACGATGCCGGAAAGCAGTTCAAAAATGCCAGGCTGGATAAAAAGGTTGGCAAATTAGTTGATGACGCGGGCAGCCAGTTCAAAGACCTCAAGCTCGAAAAGAAATGGGGCAAATTTGCCGATAATGCCGGTAGCCAGGTGAAAGACCTCAAGCTGGATAAAAAAGCCGGTGATGTAGCCGGAACGGTCGGCGGAGTTTTCGCGGCGGCTGCCGGGACTGTCGGTGATGCGGTAAACAATGCTCACCTGGACAAAAGGTTCAGTGATGTAGCTGGAACTATCGGTGATGCGGTAAACAATGCCCACCTGGACAAAAGATTCAGTGATGTAGCTGGAACTATCGGTGATGCGGTAAACAATGCCCACCTGGACAAGCGTCTGGCCGACTTTAGCGACACGGCGGGACCGATTGCCGCCACTGTAGTCGAAACCGCCGGGAATTTTGCCGGAACGGTCGCTGACAACGTGGGCAGCTTTATCAAGGACAACAAGCTGGATAAAAAGGCTTCTAACGTAGCCGGTAATGTGGCGGATAACGCCAATTCGTTATTAAGTCTGGCCGGTGACAAAGCTTCACAAACCCTCAAAGATGCCAGGCTGGATAAACGGTTGGCCGATGCTCAACTGCCCGAAAAACTTTTTGGCGCAGCTAATATTATACCGGGCGTAACGGTCAGCAATCCCAAGAAAGCCGCTAAAAACTTTCGTAAGCGCCGCAAACAGGTCTTAAAAGCGGCGGGCAAGCAGCAAAAAGAGCTGGGCAAGGTTTTAACGATCAAGCAAAAAGAGGCCGGGAAACTCCTGCAATCTAGCTCCAAGGACGCACAAAAGTACATTTCTGCCCGCCGCAAGGACATTGAAACTGGCAAGATAAGCATACCTTTCTACGAGCCACCGGAAAAGAAAGGCTTTAACTGGGGCCGCACCGGCCTGATAATTGGTGGAGCCGGTGCAGTCGCTGGGGGGTTGGCCGCGAACAATGCCCGAATTTGGGCGGCTATCCCACCGCTGGAAAGCAAGCTGCCCGGTGAGAATCGTTACTTCCGGTCGCGCCAGGGTATAGTTTTCTATAAGGAAAGCGGCGAAAGCAGCGAAGGCAAGTTACCTGTGGTCTTTGTGCATGGGATTGGCGCTGGAAACACCAGCTACGAATGGCTGCAAAACTTTGGCCCCGTGTCAGAGGAATACAAGACTTACGCTTACGACCTGCTTGGGTTTGGCAATTCAGACCGGCCTGGTATCAAATACACGGCTGAGGTTTACATCAAGCAATTGACCGAGTTCCTGGATGAAGTGGTCAAGCAACCTGCCTACGTGGTAGCCAGTTCGCTGGCAGCCAGCTATGCCGTACAGGTAGCCTACCGCCGCCCGGAATTGGTCCACAAACTGGTATTAGCTTCCCCGACCGGTATCAACCGGGTCGCCGGGAACAACGGTGTTCAAATATTGCCGCCTTACTTGTACTTCTTGCTACGCACCCCAATTATTGGGCGCTCGATTTACAGCGGAGTGGCCTCACATAAGTACATTCGGTCTTACATGGAAACCCAGATGTTCTTTGACAAGAGCCAGGTTTCGGACGAAATGGTCGAGCAGTATCATGTGTCCGCCCACCAGCCAGGGGCCGAATATGCCGCCTTCTCATTCTTTACCGGACTGCTAAACGCCGAAATCGGCCAGACTCTGGGCCGGGTGGACAAGCCGGTGCTGATTATTCAAGGCAAGCAGGATAAACAAACTTCTACTGAGGTAGGCGAAACCCTGCGTCGTCAGAACCAATCGGCCAGTTTGGTCAACCTGGAAGGGGCGCGGTTGCTACCGCACTGGGAGAAAGCGTCCGAGTTCAACAAGGCGGTTCTTAACTTCCTGGGGCAACCCGACAAACCGGCTAACAAGAAACTCTCGGCCAGCGATAAAATCGGCGTAGCTGCCGGAGGAACTGGCAGCGAGCGCAAGTCGCACGAAGAGGCCGATGGTACAACCGAAAAGTTGACCGGTAAAGTTGAAGAAATGGCTGGTAAAGTCCAGGATACGGTCAGCCAGGCCGCCGTTACTGTTCAAGATAAAGCCGGAGAAGTGGCCGACACGGTTCAGGAGATAGCCTCCAAAGCTGGCAGCAAAGCCCAGGCTAAAGCTGATGAAGATAATGACCAACTTCAGAACAACGCCGACGAAGCCGGGAACAATGTCGAAAAGGCTGCCAAAAAATTGTCGTCCAAGTTCGTGGACCAGGCCAAACAGGAGCATGCCGAAAGTGACCAGCAATTGGGAACTTCGGAGCAAGCTGATAAGCCCAAAATCAAGCCGTTGAAATCCCAGGCCAAAAATGCGGGCGATGAAGGCAGCGAGCAACAGGCTTCTAACAAGGCTGACGCTCCCGAAGCCGCCGAGTATCACGAAGAAATTGATCTTGAGAAGGAGCTCAAAGAACACCGCGAAGCCTTTATCGGGGACGCGGAAAGCGGAGCAGCCCTTTTAGAAGACAAAGATAACGACGGGGTAGATGACCGCCGGATGGGTAATCGGAACTAAGCTACTTGAGGCTGATTGAAGGAGAGAATGGCAGGTGCTGTTCTCTCCTTTTTTGCAATTTGCCCAAGTATGCTGGTAACACTTTGTAGTAAATACCATAGATTTGTGAATATTTGGGCAAATTAGGGATTGACAGCGCTTTAAAAGATTGTTATTATTGGAGAAACCTGACGCAAAGACGCGTGAAGCCTAGTTTTAAATTAAAACTGTCTGAAGCTATTTGAAAAGAGCTTATGTAGTTCTATGGCAAAGAGTCCTCAAGAAAAAACTAAAAAACTAAACGGAATAGTTCCCGTTCTCCTACTCATTATTGGCCTCGTACTACTTGTAACGATAGTACGCAGGGGGATTACGGCTGGATAATGACCAGGGCTTAACAAGCCAGACCAAGCCGAAACCTCCCATCAGGGAGGTTTTTTAGTAACAAAAATAGGCTTTTGAAGTAGTTGTTCAAGAGTTAGTTAGTAGATTGTTTAGCGGCCAACCGGGGCCGTATGAAGAAAGGAATCAGGCAAATGTACCGCAATTACGAGGAAACGATGTGTTATAGGCGAGCTAACCATCCAATGGCGATGGCTCAGGAGCAATTTAAATCTCAAGCCATCGCCATTGCTCTGCCGCGCCCCCAACTCCTTCCCCTGATTGCCTCTCCTTCCCTCTTCATTATTAGTAGCCTGGCACTCATTAGCAGCCTCGCACTTATTCTGCTTGGTCTTTAAGGCCGGGCCGGGTAGGTCTACAAAGCTGTAGCGCCAAACAACCCACCGCAACCTTTAAAGAGCCAAGCGTTTTCTAAGTTCGATTTAATACCCTGGGATTTTAATGCATCACAAACATAATTGGGCGCAGTGAAGCGCCTGAGAACGGACCGAGTAGTTATTAAACTACTCAAACCGCTTTTTGGCGTAACCCTTGACCCGTTAACCTTTTCATTGTTTTAATGCATCTATTAAACCAAGTCTTTAACTAAAGTAAGAAGGACCAGGAGGACGATAGAGATGACACTTATAGAGAACGCCCCAGGTAAAACCGCCCGCACAACCGCCGGGCTACCTATCCAGGCCGATAACCGTTTCACTGCCAGAGAGTTGGACGGAGCCAGGATTCTGTGCGAATGTTTGATTGCCGAGGGCGTAGAAACCATGTTCGGTTATCCCGGCGGCGTGCTTTTGCCGCTGTATCAGGTACTGGGCGAATATCCCGAAATCCGGCATATCCTGGTCCGCCACGAGCAGGCCGGTGGTCACGCCGCCGATGCCTTTGGGCGTGTCACCAATAAGGTCGGCGTATGTATGGGAACCAGCGGACCGGGCGCAACTAACCTCGTAACCGCCATCGCAACCGCCCACATGGACAGTTCGCCCCTGGTCGCGATTACCGGGCAGGTCGGACGGCCCATGATTGGCAAGGACAGCTTCCAGGAAACCGACATCACCGGCATTACCCTGCCAATTACCAAGCATAACTGGCTGGTCATGGACACCAAAGACCTGGCCGAAACCATCAAGAAAGCTTTCTACCTGGCCCAGACAGGCCGTCCCGGCCCGGTGCTGGTGGATATTCCCAAAGACGTGTTCCAGGCCAAGACTTATTTCCCAGGCTACCCCACCGAAGTAAAATTGCGCGGTTACAATCCGAACTATTTCGGACACGCCCGCCAGATTAAACAGGCCGCCAACTTGATTAACCTGGCCCAGCGCCCGGTAATCTTGCACGGTCACGGCGTAACCACTTCCGGGGCGTACCTGGAACTGGCCGAACTGGCCGAGAAAGCCGAAATCCCGGTGATTTCGACCCTGCAAGGCTTGAGCGCCTTTCCTTCGGCCCACCGGTTGAGCCTGGGTATGCCCGGTATGCACGGCGGCATTCACGCCAACCACGCCATCAACGAGTCGGACGTACTTATCGCTATCGGGATGCGCTTTGACGACCGCGTAACCGGCAACCTCAAGACTTTCGCCCGCAACTCTAAAGTCATTCACATTGACATTGACCCGGCTGAAATCGGCAAGAACGTTCCGGCGACTATCCCAATCGTTGGCGACATCAAGAATGTCTTGCAGGTTCTTAACAAGAGCATTGAAGAAAAGACTCATACCGATTGGATGGCGAAAATCGCTGACTGGAAATTGCGCGACACCAAACGGCGCGAGGCCGAAATGGACCGTCGGGGTATCCTGCCGCCTCAGTTCATCATTCAGCAGATGCGCCAGGTATTGGGCGGCAACGCCGTTATCACGGTTGATGTAGGCCAGCACCAGATGTGGGTAGCCCAGCATTTCGAGTTTGAAAAGGCCAATTCCTTTATTTCCAGCGGCGGCCTGGGTACGATGGGCTTCGGCTTACCGGCGGCGATGGGCTGCCGTCTGGCAATTAAAGACGAGAGTATCCCCGTCTGGACTGTTACCGGCGACGGCGGCTTCCAGATGAACCTGCAAGAACTGGCGACCTGTGTCCAGGACGATATTCGGGTCAAGATTGCCATCTTCAATAACGGCGTGCTGGGCATGATCCGGCAGTGGCAGTCGGTCTTCCACGACAAACGCTACCACAGTACCCCGATTACCGGGCCGGACTTCGTGAAACTGGCCGATGCTTACGGCATCAAAGCCTGGCGGGTCAGCGAACAAAGCGAAGTGGCCCAGGCCATCAAAGAGGCCAACGAATGGCCTGGACCAGCCCTGATTGAGTTCATTATTCCCGAAGGGGAAATGGTTATGCCAATGGTTCCGCCAGGTGGCTCGAACATGGACGCGATTGAAGCGGCTGAATAACTTTTAATCTGGACGCTCTAATTTACCGGCCCGTCCCGGTTAACCAACAAGGAGAAGATTGTGGCTACTGCGAGTGCGACTACCACCCAGACTTTACATACGATTGTGGTCTACCTGGAAGATGAACCCGGCGCGTTGAACCGGGTAGTCAACCTTTTCCGCCGCCGGGGTTATAACATTGAGAGCCTCAGTGTCGGCCATACCGAGGAAGCTCATATCAGCCGAATGACACTGGTCGTCCGGGGCGAAGACGCTATAGTAGAGCAATGCACCAAGCAGCTCTACAAGCTTCTGGAAGTGATAAAAGTTGCCGATGTCACCAACGATAGTATCCTGGTTCGCGAGATGGCGATTATCAAAGTAACCGCCGACAAGCCGGAATCTCGAGCTGAGATAATGCAGTTCAGCGAGATTTTCAAGGCGCGAGTGCTGGACGTAGCCGCCGACGCGATTACGGTCGAAATTACCGGCCCGGAAGAAGATGTCGAAAGATTCTTTGCCCTGTTACGCCGCTACGGTATCAAAGAGAGCGTGCGGACGGGCCGGATTGCGATTGCTCGCGGCAGCGTGGCAAATAGCGCAATTTAACACCGTTCGTAAAACGTTGAACGTAGTTAAAAGCAGTTTGAGAAGTTTGTTTACTTGTTGAGACATTTTACGTTTATTGTTCTATGAAAGACCTTAAACGATTGGAGAGGATTAGACTAGATGGCGAAGCTGTACTACGACAAAGACGCGAATTTTGACCTTATAGCCGATAAAAAGATTGCTATCATCGGTTACGGTAGCCAGGGCCACGCTCACGCCCTTAATCTGCACGAAAGTGGCCTGGATGTACGGGTCGGCCTATACAAAGGCAGCAAAAGCTGGGACCAGGCCGCCAAGCACCTGCCCGTAGCGACAGTAGCGGAAGCTTCCCAGGAAGCCGATGTAATCATGATTTTGCTGCCCGACCAGACCCAACGGGCCGTCTACACCCAGGACATTGAACCTAACCTTAAAGAAGGCGATACTTTGATGTTCGCCCACGGTTTCAATATTCACTTCAACCAGGTTGTCCCACCCAACAACGTTGACGTAAGCATGATTGCGCCCAAAGGCCCAGGCCATCTGGTACGCAGCGTCTATACCGAAGGCGGTGGTGTCCCAGCCCTGGTCGCGGTCTTCCAGGATTATTCCGGCCACGCCAAGCAGCAAGCCCTGGCCTACGCTCGCGGCATCGGGGCAGCCCGCGCCGGAGTCTTAGAAACCACTTTCCAGGAAGAAACCGAAACCGACCTCTTTGGCGAACAGGCCGTACTCTGCGGCGGTGTTTCGGCCCTGATTAAAGCCGGGTTTGAAACCCTGGTGGAAGCCGGATACCAGCCCGAAGCAGCTTACTTTGAGTGTATGCACGAAATGAAGCTGATTGTAGACCTGTTCTACAAGGGTGGCCTGGCCGGAATGCGTTACAGTATTAGCGACACTGCCGAATACGGCGATTATACGCGTGGTCCGCGTATCGTTACCGACGCAACCAGGGCCGAAATGCGTAAAATTTTGAAAGAGATTCAGACCGGCCAATTCGCTAAAGAATTTATCCTGGAAAACCAGAGCCACAAGGCAGCTTTTAACGCCTACCGCCGGACTGAGAGTGAACATCAAATCGAAACGGTTGGCAAAGAACTGCGCTCCATGATGAGCTGGTTGAACGACACTAAGTAATAAAAGGAGGAAAGATGAATCCTGATGTAGCTACCCCGGCTATTGATCCTCGCCGGGTGATTATATTCGATACCACTTTGCGGGATGGGGAACAAGCGCCGGGAGCAACCCTGAATATTGAAGAAAAAGTAGAAATTGCCAGGCAGTTAGCCCGCCTGGGCGTAGACGTAATTGAGGCCGGTTTCGCCATTTCGTCACAGGGCGATTTTGAAGCGGTGCAGCGGATTGCCCGTGAGGTCAAGGGGCCGATTATCACCAGCCTGGCCCGCGTCCGTAAGCAGGATATTGACCGCGCCTGGGAAGCCCTTAAAGAGAATCCCCGGCCCCGTATTCATGTCTTCATTTCCTCATCGGATATTCATCTCAAACATCTCTTTCGGATGAGCCGGGAAGAAGCCCTGGTCCAGACCCGCGAGATGGTCAGCTATGCCCGCAGCCTGTGCCAGGACATCGAGTTCTCGGCCCAGGATGCCACCCGCTCCGAACTGGATTTCCTGTGCCAGATGATCGAAGTCGCCATTGAGGCCGGGGCCACGACCGTAAATATGCCAGATACGGTTGGCTACACCACCCCTGATGAATATGAAAAACTGGTCCTGACCGTTTTATCCAAAGTACCGAACATTCGCAAAGCGATTATTTCGGTCCACTGTCACAACGATCTGGGCCTGGCCGTGTCCAACAGCCTGGCTGCCCTCAAAGCAGGCGCTCGCCAGGTCGAATGTACCATCAACGGCATCGGGGAACGGGCCGGGAACGCCGCCCTGGAAGAAATCGTGATGGCCTTACACACTCGCCAGGACTTCTTCGGCCTGAATACACGGGTGGATACCACCCAGATTCACCGGACCAGCCGCATGGTCAGCACTTTGACCGGCATCCCGGTTCAGCCCAATAAAGCGGTGGTCGGATCGAACGCCTTCGCCCACGAAAGCGGAATCCACCAGGACGGTATGTTGAAGGACCGCCGGACCTACGAAATCATGGACGCGGCCTCGGTCGGCGCGGGTGAAACCAATCTGGTGCTGGGCAAACACAGCGGTCGCCACGCCTTCCGTAAGAAACTGGAAGAACTGGGCCACCCGCTGGAAGGCGAGGAGTTGAACCGGACTTTCTTTGAGTTCAAGCAACTCTGCGACAAGAAAAAGTCGGTCAATGATGACGACATTCTGAGCCTTATCCTCGATCAGGTCCAGGGCGATACTACCCCGGCCTACCGGCTGGAGCATTTCCAGGTGACTACCGGTGACAAGATTGTGCCAACCGCTACGGTCAGGCTGATTACCAGTGATGGTACAATTTTGACCCAGGTCGCGACCGGTGACGGCCCGGTGGACGCGGTGTGTAAGGCTATAGACCTGGCGGCAGGCATGGAAAGTCACCTTGCCGAGTTCAGCGTAAACGCGGTAAGCAGCGGTGAAGATGCTATGGGCGAAGTAACCATGAAAGTGGTCTACAAGGGCCGGACTGTTACCGGGCGCGGAGCCGATACCGATATTATTGCCGCCTCGGCCAAAGCGTTCCTGCATGCGGTCAACAAATTCGTGGACATGGGTTCGTTCGAGGAAGAAGTCGGAGCCGACCCCTACAAACGCGATGACTTTGGCCCGCTAGCCGGTATCAGCCGGGCGTACATGTAAGAGCCACTTCTTACCAGGTACAGGGTGCGACTTACTTCAAAGCCGGGTAAGTCGCACTCTGCAACCATAGTCCTGGTACTTTGTAATTTAATTCTTGATAGGCATAATTCGTATAAAGTAAATCTAAACCAACCAGCAACAGTACAAAACCTTATACTAAAGATTACTCTAGCTTAGATTCTTCAAACTAAAGGGGGAGTTTTCCTGATGCTGCTCAAGCTTGCCGTTTTGCCTGGTGATGGAATTGGCAAAGAAGTAACGACCGAAGCGCTTAAAGTATTAAAAACGATTGCCAGCCAATACGGCCATACTCTTAATTACGAAGAAGCCCTGGTCGGCGGGGCGGCCCTGGAAGCGGAAGGCGTAGCCATTACCGACGCGACCGTGAATTTATGTAAAAACAGCGACTCAATCCTTTTTGGCGCGGTGGGGTTACCAAAATACGATCAGGAGCCGATGGAACGCCGCCCCGAACAGGCGCTTTTTGTTTTACGCAAGACTTTTGACCTTTTCTCCAACCTGCGCCCGGTCAAGAATTTGCCGGTCTTGCAGAACGCCAGCACCCTGAAGCCGGAAGTTTTGAACGGGGTAGACCTGGTGGTGGTTCGCGAACTAACGGGTGGCGTTTACTTTGGCAAGCCCAGCCGACGCTACACCGACGAAGGGGGTCGCAAAGCGGTTGATACCCTGCCCTACAGCGAACAGGAAATCGAGCGCATCGTGCGGGTGGCTTTTGAACTGGCTAAGACCCGCAATAAGAAAAAGAAAGTCACTTCGGTAGATAAGGCCAACGTGCTGAATACGAGCCGTTTATGGCGCGAGGTGGCGATTGAGGTCAGCCGAGATTACCCCGACATCGAGCTGGAACATATGCTGGTGGATAGCGCGGCCATGAATTTAATTCGCAAACCGGCGGCCTTCGATGTCATTGTCACCGAGAACATGTTTGGCGATATTCTGACCGATGAAGCCTCGATGCTGGCCGGTTCGATGGGCTTACTATCGAGCGCCAGCCTGGGTTCCTTCAAGAATGCCAGTGGCGGGCAGTTTGGCATGTACGAACCGATTCACGGGACCGCCCCGGATATTACCGGCCAGGGTATCGCTAATCCTCTGGCGGCCATTGGCTGCGCCGCGATGTTGCTGCGCCTGACGTATGGGCTGGAAAAAGAAGCCACCGCGATAGAAACGGCCATCGAGAGCGTCCTACAAAAAGGCTACCGCACCCCGGACCTTTATGAAAGCGGCCTGATTAAACTTGGCACAGCCCAGATGGGGGATGCCGTGGTGGCAGAACTACAGGGTTAGCAACAACAGGATTTAGATTAGCCTGGCTTTACCGCTTATGAAGAAGAATAAGCCAATGGCGGATTTGCAGCATGCCCTGCTGCCGGTCTATCCTCAGCTTGGCAATATCCGGCTGCCAGATTACAAAGTGCGGTGCTGAACGATGAAGGAAACCGGCAGTCGCATCCGGGTGACTATTAGTTCCAGCGATGGCATTAACACCTGGCACACAGTCAGTTCCAGCACCAACGTGATAGAAGCCAGCTACCTGGACCTGGCCGATAACCTGGAATATGCCCTGGTGCATAACCGTTACAAACAGGCCGCAATTATCGAACAACCGGCCCAGTAAATAGTTGTTTAACCATCCATCCATACTTTAAACAAACAGGTTAGCTGCTTAGTAAAATTAAGCGCTAACCTGTTTTATGTTCTTAGTGAGTGGTTTTATGGCACGATTAAGCTATAATAGGGATGTGATTTCTATAGAAATATAGGCTAATGGGAGCAATCTATGACTACTCAACTGGATAAAGCCAGGACTTATACAGTCGAAGAATTTATGAGCCTGCCGGACGATGGCAAACGCTATGAGTTAATCGAAGGAGAACTAAAGGAAGTGCCTGGCCCCAACTATAAACACGGGATCCTAACTTCCCGACTAATTCGAGCTTTAGGTGATTTCCTGAAATCTCAAGGACAATCGCCGGACCTGGCTTTAACAAATATGGCTTTTGAATTGGCAAAGAAAACCGCCCCTATTCCTGATGTCGCGTTTGTAACAAAGGATAGAGCAGCCGGAGTTGATATGAGTAAAGCTTTTCCCGGCCCGCCTGACCTGACGATTGAAATTATGTCTCCTACCGATAAATGGAGCGAAGTAATTGATAAAGTTAAACTTTACCAACACTACCAGACCAGGCTGGTTTGGATAGTAGACCCCTTTACCGGGGCGTTTATGTTTACTCGCTAGGACAACCTCGTCGCTCCCTACTGGCTAGTGAAGAACTGACCGGCGAAGGTGTCCTACCCGGCTTTACCCTGGCGCTACAGGCTCTTTTTCATTAAGGACTACAAAGGGGGTTTGATAATGCATTTGCTTCTTGTAACTAAATTCTAAGAATTTTCTTCTTTTAATATCTGGTTCCGCCCGGCCTCTTTAGCATGATAGAGCAGACGGTCTACCCGCTGTAAGGCTTCCACCGGTTTTTCGCCGGGATGGCGCACCACCGCTCAGGGTTATAGCTTCCTCAAT